>NZ_JBSFMM010000053.1:0-55525 GCF_053599555.1 Streptomyces sp. NPDC000941 | reverse complement strand
GGAGGGGCGGCGGTTTCGGGGGCCGAACCGGGGTGAGGTGTGGCGGCGGGCGAAGGATGCGCCGGTGTCGGTGATCCGGCTGCCGCTGGTGGTCGCCGATGTGGATGTCCGCCGCCGGGTGGAGCAGTTGTTCTCAGCGATGTGGCAGGTCAAACGGGCCCTGCAGCGTGATGCGCGGGATGTGGTGGATGCCTACTGGGCCGGTGACGTGCGGCGCGAGCGGGACGTGAAGGCGTGGCGGGCCGAACTGGGCCTGTCCCGCACCGGGCTGGAGCGCCGCGCGTATCGGCATCTGGAGCGCTCATGCTGGTTGAGCGATCATGTGTCGAAGGCGTTGGTGATGCACCAGGCCGACGAGGTGTGGGCCGGTGTGGCCCGGCACCTGCACCCGGACGCGTCGGGGCGGCGGGCCGGGCGTCCCAAGGCCGGCACTTGGTGGGAGTACACCCGCATTCCGGGCCGGGCCCGCTCGCACACCACCGACCGCAAGTGGGAGACCTTCCGCCTGCACGGCACCCTCGCCGGACACCTGGACACCTTCCGCCACCCCGCACTGCCGCCCCAGGTCACCACCCCTGCCCAGGCCGCCCAGCTCCCGCCGGGCGTGCGGGTGCTGGCCCAGCCACGCCGCATGCCCACCCCCGCCCGGCCCACCGGCCGTATCCCCACCAGCACCCTCGACGCCGCAGGCCGCCCCCGCGGCAGGGCGGCGACCTGGTTCGACCACACCGGGCCGCTGACCGTCGTCTTCGCCGGTGGGCCCACCGGGCGCGGGGAAATCGTCCTGCCGGTGCGGCTTGCGCAGGGCGCTGGGCGCTGGCCTTATCTGCTGCACTACCTGGACGACCCAGGCCGGTGGCACAAGGTCGATCTGGTGCGGCGGCGGGATCCGGCCGCCCCGGGCGGCTGGGCCTATGAGGCCCATCTGATGCTCCTGGCCCCCGGCTACGCCTCCACCGCCACCCGTACCCGGCGCCGGCAGGCCGCCGCCCTGGAGCGCGTCGGCGGAGTGGACGGCAACGTCTCCAACCTCGCCGTCGTCTCCCTGCCCGCCACGCTCGACCCCGATGACAGCGGCGTGTACTCCGACCGGATCACCCTGACCGAGCAGGAGCAACACGTGCTGGCCGCAGGGCGCAGGAAGGCCCGAGGGCGCCAGCGCGCTCTCGACCGCTCACGGCGCGCCTCCAACCCCCAGCAGTACCAGCGCTCCCGACGTCAAAAGGCCCGCGACGAACGCCGAGGGGCAGCATGCCTGCCCACCAAGACCGTGACCGTCCCGGCCGGGCCCCGGCGCACCACCGCGACCGGAAGACCCCAACAGGCCTACCGCCGTGACACGCTCAGCACCGGCTACCGGAATCTGCGGGCCCGCCACAGCGCTGCGGCCGCGAGCGCGGCCGAGGCATCCCACCACCGTGCGAAGAAGATCGCCGCCGCTCTGGTCGCCGCCCACGGCCCGAACCTGACCGTCGAGGACTGCGACATCCGCACCTGGTTCCGCCTGTGGGGCCGCGCCTGCTCGGCCACCACCCCCGGGCGGCTGATCGCCGCACTCGCCGCCGAGTGCACCGCCACCGGCGGACGACTCCTGCGCGCCTCGACTTTCACCACCGCCCTGTCCCAGCACTGCCTGTGCGGCCGACGCACACCCAAATCCCTGCGCCGGCGCACCCACCACTGCGACCCGGCCGAAGGCGGCTGCGGGCTGCGCGGGGACCGGGACCTGGTCTCCGCCGCCCTGGCCGCCTTCACCACCCTCACCGACCCCGACGACCCCACCACCGCCCGCCTCGACCACCATCGGGCCCGGGCCTCCCAGATCCTCTTCGCCCCAGGGCTGCAAGAAGCCCTGACCGAGTCAACCGCACCGAAGTCCGCGCCTCCGGGCCGGACCCGCGCGGCAGCCGAACCCCGCCGGAAGACCCTTCCCCGGCAGCGGACGGCCTCTGCTCGGCGAAATGCCGGACCCTGCACCGTGGCAACCCCGGATGAGACCCGACCCGCACCCAAGCGGCCCAAGGCCCACGCCGGAACGACACGACCGCACACCGGCCGCCCCCGTACACACATACGGGATAAGTCTTAGTGTTGCGGGTCCTGCTGCTCGGGGTCCTGCTGGAGCATGGCGAGGGTCAGGACGTTGCCGCCGATGCCCCAGCCGCCGTCGGTAACCTCCTCGACCAGGACCAGGGTGGTGGCGCGGGCACGTTCCCCGTAGATCTCGACGTACAGCTCGGTGGCGCGGGTGACGATGGTCGCCTTCTGCTTCTCGTCGAGGGATCCGGCGGGGACCTTGAAGTTCGCGAACGGCACGGTGGCTCTCTTTCGGGTTGTTCGGGTTGCGATGACGTAGATGACGTAGATGGCGTACGGGGGTGAAACGTTCGTACGGGGCGGCGTGGCCGTCAGATGATGCCGCCGTTGGCGCGGACGACCTGGCCGTTGACCCAGTGGCCGGCCGGTGAGGCGAGGAAGGCGACGACTTCGGCGATGTCGGCGGTGGTGCCGAGGCGTTCCAGCGGGGGCTGGGCGGCCAGCCGGGCGACGGTCTCCTCGTCCTTGCCGTCGAAGAACATCTCGGTGGCGGTGGGGCCGGGGGCGACGGTGTTGACCGTGATGTCCCGGCCGCGCAGCTCGCGCGCCAGGACCATGGTCAGTGCCTCGACCGCGCCCTTGCTGGCGCTGTAGGCGCCGTAGCGGGGGAAGGCCAGGCCCACCACGGAGGTGGAGAAGGTGATGAGCGCACCGCCGCCGCGGAGCCTCCGCGCGGACTGCTGGGCGACGACGAAGGTGCCGCGGACGTTGGTGCGGTGCAGCACGTCCAGCTCCGCCAGGTCCAGCTCGGCGATCGGGGCCAGATACGTGCGGCCTGCCGAGTGGACGACGACGTCGATGCCGCCGTACTCGGCCTCCGCGGTGTCGAAGAGCTCGGCCACCTGCCGCTCGTCGGCGACATCGGCCTGGACGGCGACCGCCCTGCCTCCGGCTGCGGTGACCTCCTTGACGGCGGCCTCGGCCTGATCGCGGTTGCCCGCGTAGCCGACCACGACGGCGTATCCGTCGGCGGCCAGCCGGGTCACCGTTCCGCGGCCGATGCCACGGGAACCGCCCGTGACGATGGCGACGCGGTTCGTCGGGGTTTCTAGGGTGGACATGCAGACTCCTGCAAGGTGATGACGGGAGATGGAACGGGGGATGGAACGGGGGATGGAACGTCGGATGGTTCATGGCGCAAGGCGTAGGGGCGTCGGTGTCGGTGCCGCTGCCGGTGTCCCGTGTCAGCGGGCCGACGAGCCGACGGCGCCCTGCCGGTGTGCTCAGCGTGGCCCGGCATTCCGGGGTCAGCCAGGGCTGTCTCCACCCTGGGGTTCTCAACCCCTGGCTCAGCCCGCCGGTACGCGCGACGATGGGGGCGTGAAGCATGCCGAACTCGCCGCGTTCCTCAAATCCAGGCGCGACCGGATCCGCCCGTCCGACGTCGGGCTGCCCGCCGGACCCCGGCGCCGGGTGCCGGGGCTGCGGCGCGAGGAGGTCGCCCAGCTGGCCGGGCTGTCCGCGGACTACTACACCGAGCTGGAGCGCGGGCGCGGCGCGCAGCCCTCGGCCCAGGTGCTGGCCGCGCTCGCCCGGGCGCTACGGCTGGACGGCGATGAGCGCGACCATCTGTTCCACCTCGCCGACCGGCCGGTCCCGCCCGCGACACACGGCCCGAACGCGCATGTCCAGCCCGGTCTGCTCGGTCTGCTCGACCGGCTCGCCACCACCCCCGCCCAGGTGATCACCGATCTGCACCAGACCCTCGTGCAGAACCCCCTGGCCGCCGCGCTCATCGGCCGGCCCCCGGCGGTACGCGGCCACGCGACAAGCCTCGTCTACCGCTGGTTCACCGACCCCGAGACCCGTACGCTCTACCCGCCCGAGGACCACCCCCGCCACTCCCGGGTCTTCGTCGCCGACCTCCAGGCGGTCGCCGCGCGGCGCGGCAGCGACACGGAGGTGGCCCAGCTGGTGACCGCGCTGCGCCGGCGCAGCGAGGAGTTCGCCGCCCTCTGGGACACGCATGACGTCGCCCTGCGGCGGGCCGACCACAAGCGCATCGTCCACCCCGCGCTCGGCCTCATCGAGCTGGACTGCCACAGCCTGTTCAGCGAGGACGGCCGCCAGCGCCTGCTGTGGTTCAGCGCCCAGCCCGGCACCGAGGGCGCGGCCCAGCTGGAACTGCTCTCCGTCATCGGCACGCAGGAGATGACGACCACGACGGCCGGTGCGGGCGGACTCGAGCAGCCGAAGTCCTGACCCGGCCGCCGTTATCGCGTGTCGCTCGCAGCTCATCCCGCTTTGGGTGTGTTGACAGTAGACATCCGATGAATTGAGTCTTGTGTCCATGGACCGCAGACATTTCTTCGCCCTGTCCACAGCGACCGCGGCCGGCGCGGCGGGTCTCCCGTCCGGCGGTGCCCACGCCGCCGAGCAGACCGGCGCCACATCGGACACCCCGACCGACGCCGCGCCGGACGACGCGGCCGACGGCGGCGCCACGACGCTCGCCGGCGAGCTCGCCCTCTGGTATCCACGGCCCGCTTCCGAGTGGCTGGAGGCGCTGCCCATCGGCAACGGACGGCTCGGCGCCATGGTGTTCGGCGGCACCGACACCGAAAGGCTCCAGCTCAACGAGGACACGGTATGGGCCGGCGGCCCGTACGACCCGGCCAATCCTCAGGGGCTGAGCAACCTTCCCGAGATCCGCAGAAGGGTCTTCGCCGGTGAATGGGCCGACGCCCAGGCCCTGATCGACAGCACTTTCATGGGCAACCCCCTCTCCGAGCTGCCCTATCAGACGGTCGGCGATCTGCGGCTGGCCTTCTCCGCCCAGGGCGAGGTCAGCGACTACCGCCGTGAGCTCGACATCGACTCCGCCATCACCTCGGTCCGCTACACGCAGGGCGGCGTCACCTACCGTCGCGAGGTCATCGCCAGCCACCCCGACCAGGTCATCGCCTTACGGCTGACCGCGGACACTCCCGGCTCCATCTCCTTCACCGCCGCCTTCGACAGCCCTCAGAGCGTGACCGGCTCCTCGCCGGACCGGATCACGGTCGCGCTCGAGGGCACGGGGCAGACCCGGAGCGGTATCACCGGTCAGGTACGGTTCCGGGCGCTGGCCCGCGCCGGTGCGGAGGGGGGCACGGTCGGCAGCGAGGGCGGAAAGCTCACGGTGGCCGGTGCCGACTCCGTCACCCTGCTGGTGTCCATCGGGACCAGCTATACGGACTTCGGCAACCCGACCGGCGACCACACCGCCCGCGCCGCCGCCCCGCTCAACGCCGCCTCCGACGTGCCGTTCACGACGCTGCGCAAGCGCCACATCGACGACTACCGGCGGCTGTTCCGCCGGGTGGCACTCGATCTGGGGTCGACCGATGCGGCGAAGCTGCCCACCGATGAGCGGGTGAAGAACTTCTCCTCCGCCTTCGATCCACAACTGGTCTCCCTGCACTACCAGTTCGGGCGGTATCTGCTGATCTCCTGCTCGCGGCCGGGCACCCAGCCGGCCACCCTTCAGGGCATCTGGAACGATCTGCTCAGCCCGCCCTGGTCATGCCGGTACACCATCAACATCAACACCGAGATGAACTACTGGCCGGCCCCCGTCACCAACCTTCTGGAGTGCTGGGAGCCGGTTTTCGACATGCTCGCCGACCTGTCGGTGTCGGGCGCGAGGACCGCCCGGACGCAGTACGGGGCACGCGGCTGGGTAGCCCACCACAATGTCGACGGCTGGCGTGGCACCGCCCCCTGCGACCAGGCCTTCTACGGCACCTGGCCCACCGGAGGGGCCTGGCTGACCACCGGTATCTGGGACCACTATCTGTTCACGGGCGACAAGGAAGCGCTGCGCAAGCGCTACCCGGTGCTCAGGGGCGCGGTGTTGTTCTTCCTGGACACCCTGGTCACCGATCCCTCCAGCGGCCACCTCGTCACCTGTCCGTCGATGTCCCCCGAACACGCCCATCACCCGGATGCGTCCGTCTGCGCGGGGCCGACGATGGACAACCAGATTCTGCGTGATCTGTTCGACGGCTTCGTCAACGCCGCCGAACTGCTCGGCGAGGACACGGACATGCGGGCCGAGGCGAAGACCGTGCGCGGGAAGTTGCCGCCCATGAAGATCGGTGCCCAGGGCCAGCTGCAGGAGTGGCAGGAGGACTGGGACGCCATCGCCCCGGAGCAGAACCACCGCCACATCTCACATCTGTACGGTCTGCATCCCAGCAACCAGATCACCAAGCGCGGGACGCCCGAGCTGTTCGCGGCGGCCCGTAGGACCATGGAGCTGCGCGGCGACGCGGGAACCGGCTGGTCACTGGCGTGGAAAATCAACTTCTGGGCGCGTCTTCTCGAAGGCGACCGCTCCTTCAAACTGCTGGGCGACCTGCTCACACCCGAGCGCACCGCGCCCAACCTCTTCGATCTGCACCCCCCGTTCCAGATCGACGGCAACTTCGGCGCCACATCGGGGATCACCGAGTGGCTGCTGCAGTCCCACGCCGGTGAACTCCACCTCCTGCCCGCCCTGCCTCCCTCGCTCCCCAACGGGCGAATTCACGGGCTTATGGCCCGCGGTGGCTTCGAGGTGGATCTCACCTGGAGCGACGCCACCCTGGCCGACTGCCGGCTGCACTCCCGTATCGGCGCCCGCGCCGTGGTCCGGGCGACGACCCGCCTGAAGGTCACGGCGCAGGGGAAGCCCGTACAGACGGACCACCCCGAGCCGGATCTCACCTCGTTCGACACCGAGCCCGGCGTGACGTACCGCCTCACCCCCGCCTGACGGCCCGGCCGGCCCGGGCTAGCCAACCCCCAGCGCACGGTGGAAGGTGCCCGGAGTCAGGCCGTAGGCGCGGTGGAACCAGCGGGTGAAGTGGGCCTGGTCGGCGAAGCCGGTGGCGGCCGCCGTGGCGGCGGGGCTGATCCCCGTGGCCATCAGGTCGCGGGCGCGGCGCAGCCGGAGCTGGCGCTGGTAGGCGCTGGGGGCCAGGCCGTATTCGGCGCGGAAGGAGCGGTAGAGGGTGTAGCGGCTACAGCCGATCGCCTCGGCCAGGGCGGCGGCGGGCAGTGGCGTGAGGGATGGTTCGAGGCAGGACTCGCGGAGGAGGGCGAGGGCCCGGCGGGCGATCTGACGCTGGGCGCTCGCCGACTCCGCGCGGAGGCGGGGGGCGCGGGTGGCGCCGCGGCGGGCCGCCGCGAGCACGGCCGCGGTCAGGCATTCGTCCCGTACGCCGGGGTCCGCGGGTCCGCTGAGCACGGCGTGGAGGCGGGTGAGCGCGCCGGTGAGCGTGGTGTCGTGAAGGACGGGCTGCCCGAACAGGGGCATGGCCGCGGCGCCTTTGCCGGTCGCGTCGGTGAGCACGTCGCGCACCAGCGCGGGGCCGATGTGCACGATGCGGTACTGGTAGCCCAGTTCCGCGGCGGCCCGGCCGTCGTGCACATCGTCCGGGTTGAAGGCCATCACCATCCCGGCGCCACTGGTGTGAGCCGCACCGCGGCAGTGGAATCGCTGGGCGCCGACGTCAGTGATGCCGAAGGAGTACGTGTCGTGGCTGTGCGGCGCGTACACATGGTCGAAGAAGTGGGCCTGCATCGCCTCCAGCGGATACGAGCCGTCCCGCCAGTAGCGCACCCAGCTCTGTTCCGTTCCCATGGCCCTCATTGTGCTGCACCTGGTGGGCGCACAAGCGTTCAAGACAGGCGCGGGGCGGGTGGCCAGGGTGGGGGCATGGCATCGAAACAGGGCCTGAGCGGTCCTTATGCGCTCCTCGGCGTCACCATGGTGTTGTGGGGCAGCGCCTTCTCCAGCTCCAAGTCGGTGGTGGACCATATGCCGCACACCGTCGCCGCGCTGATGCGTTTCGGCGGTGGGGCCCTCGCACTGCTGCTGGCCCTACGGGTGTCCGGGGGCCGACGGGTGTCCGCGGGCCGACGGCGGGCGGAGGTGGCGGCGCGCCACGGGTGGCGCGCGGCGCTGGCCGGAGTGCTGGGCGTGTTCGCGTACAACGCATTCTTCTTCTGGGGGCTGTCGCTGGCGCCCTCCTTGGACGCCGGCATTCTCATCCCGGTCATGAGCCCGGTGCTCACCAGCGCCTTTCTGCTGGCGGTACGGCGTGAGCGGGCCTCGGCGGCGCGTATCGCCGGGCTCGGCACGGGACTGGCCGGGGCCGCGGTCTTCTTTCTGGGGGCGGGCGGCACCTCGTCCGGGGACGGTGACTCGACACGGCTCGCGGGGGACGCGCTGTTCCTCCTCAGCGCGGTGTGCTGGGCCGCGTACACCCTGGCCGGGCCGCGGGTGCTGGCCGGTATCGAGCCGCTGCGGGCCACGACCTACGCCACATGTGCGGGCGCCGTCCTCCTGGGGGTGATCGCCGTGCCCGATCTGCCGGAGGTGCGCTGGGGCGAGTTGCCGACCGGGGTGTGGCTGAACGCCGCGTATCTCGCCGTGTGCGCCGCCGCCGTCGCCAACCTGCTGTACTACCGGGGCATCGCGGCCGTGGGGCCCGCGTCGGCTTCTCTCATGATGTTCCTGGTCCCGGTCGTCAACACCGTGTGCGCCACGGTCTTCATGGGCGAGTCGTTCGACGGGGTGCAGGGCGCGGGGGCGCTGCTGCTGATGGCGGGTGCCGTGCTGAGCCTGCACACCCGCAGTGCGACCACATGAGCATGCGCCGGGGCGCCTCACATGGCCGAGAACGAACCCTCGACACTCCATCAACTTCTACATGGCTGTAGATTATTGACCGACGCACCGCACATCCAAAGGGGAACACCTCATGGCCGTGAGCCTGACCAAGGGCAGCAACTACTCCCTCACCCGCACCGAGCCCGGTCTCGCGAGCGTGGTCATCGGCCTGGGCTGGAAGGTGAACACCGGCCCGGGCGATGTCGACCTGGACGCGAGCGCGCTGGTTCTGGGCGGCGATGGCCGGGTTCTGTCGGATCAGCACTTCGTCTTCTTCAACAACCGGGCCACACCGGAGGGTTCGGTCCGCCACACCGGCGACAACAAGACCGGTGCGGGCGAGGGCGACGACGAGCAGATCGCCGTGGACTTCAACCTGCTTCCGGCGCATGCCGAGTCCGTGGTGTTCATGGTGTCGGTCCACAACGAGGGCGGGGCGGCCATCACCTTCGGCCGGATCCGGGACGCGTACATTCGCGTGGTCCACCAGGCGACGGGCGTGGAGATGTGCCGCTACGAGCTGACCGAGGACGCATACGACCAGACCGCGATGGTGTTCGGCCAGCTCTACCGGCGCGAGGGCGAGTGGAAGTTCCGCGCCATCGGCCAGGGCTATGCGACGGGTCTCGCCGGGATCGCCAAGGACTACGGCGTCAACGTCTGACCACGCCCGGGCAGTCGGCTCCTCCCCCAGCGGTGTTCCCTCGGAACACCGCTGGTTCCGTCGGCGCGGCATGGCGCCGCAGTGCCAGATGGTGCGAGAGGTATTGACGCCTCCGGCGAGTCACCTATCATCCTCAACGTCCGGATAACCGGCCGCTATTCGGCATGCCGAACGACGCGCCGCCAGACCGGGGCACACAGCGCGAACCGAGTACGGCAGCACCCACACCCCCCATACCGGCAAGGCCTTCCCGCCGTCCCGCACCCTTCCGTGGGAGCGGTCCCACAGCGCAAGGGAGTGCGTCATATGTCATGGACCCATCACCCACACAGCCGCCGGAGAGCGCTGACGACGGCCACCGGCCTGATCACCGCGACCGCAGTCCCCATGACCACCGCCCCGCGCGCCACGGCGTCGGCCCGCACGGCCGAGGCGCAGGGCCCGTCCGCCGCTGCCGCGTCGTACACCAACCCGGTGATCTGGCAGGACTTCGCCGATATCGACATCATCCGCGTCGGTGACACCTACTACTACTCGGCCTCCACGATGCACTATTCGCCGGGAGCGCCCATCCTGCGCTCGTACGACCTGGTCAACTGGGAGTTCGCCGGACACTCGGTGCCGGTCCTGGACTTCGGCGCCAAGTACGACCTCAACGGGGCGCGTGGCTACGTCAAGGGGATCTGGGCCTCGTCGCTGGCCTACCGCCCGAGCAACCGGACATTTTACTGGCTCGGCCAGATCGACTTCGCCAAGACGTACATCTACACCGCCACCGCCGTCGAAGGGCCCTGGTCCAGGCTCACCACGATCGACAACGCGTACTACGACGCGGGTCTGCTCGTCGACAGCGACGACACCCTGTACGTGGCGTACGGGAACACCACCATCAGCGTGGCCCAGCTCTCCGCCGACGGACGCACCCAGGTGCGCACACAGCAGGTGTTCTCCACGCCCTCCAGCATCGGCACCCTGGAAGGCTCCCGCTTCTACAAGATCAACGGGAACTACTACATCTTCCTCACCCGCCCCGCCAACGGCCAGTACATCCTCAAGTCGACCAGCGGCCCCTTCGGGCCCTACACGCTGCGCCAGGTCCTCCTCGACCTGCGCGGCCCGGTCTCCGGCGGCGGGGTGCCGCACCAGGGCGGACTGGTGCAGACACAGAACGGCGCCTGGCACTACATGGCCTTCGTGGACGCGTATCCCGGCGGGCGGATCCCTGTGTTGGCCCCGGTCACCTGGACCTCGGACGGCTGGCCCACCATCCAGCTCGTGGGCGGCGCCTGGGGCGCCTCGTACCCCAGCCCCGCCGTCCCCACCCCGCCCCGCCCGGTCACCCCGCTCACCGGCGTCGACACCTTCGACGGCACCACCCTCAAGCCCAAGTGGGAGTGGAACCACAACCCCGACAACAGCAAGTGGTCCGTCAACAACGGCCTGACGCTCCAGACCGCGACGGTCACCGGCGATCTGTACTGGGCGCGCAACACCCTCACCCACCGGATCCAGGGGCCCACCTCCACCGCCACCGTCCAGCTCGACTACTCCGCGATGAGGGACGGAGACCGGGCGGGCCTCGCGCTCCTGCGCGACTCCTCCGCATGGATCGGCGTCAAACGCGACGGCGGCACGACCAGGGTGGTGATGGTGAACGGCCTGACCATGGACACCAACTGGAACACCACCGGCACCGGCACCGAGGCCGCGAGCGCGGCCGTCTCCGGCGGCCGCATCTGGCTACGCGCCACCGCCGACATCCGCCCCGGCGCCACCCGGCCCGGCACCTTCTCCTACAGCACCGACGGCACCACCTTCACCCGCCTCGGCCCCGCTTTCACGATGGGCAACGACTGGCGGTTCTTCATGGGCTACCGGTACGCCATCTTCAACCACGCCACCCAGGCGCTCGGCGGCTCGGTGCGAATCGCACGCTTCGAACTGAGCACGCCCTGACCCTCAAGGAGAGACATGACCCCTCTGATCAGATCCGGCCGACGCCGAGCCTCGGCGTTAGGGCTGCTGGCCGCCGGCGTGATGGCGGTGGCCGGGACCGCGACGGCCGCACCCGCCACCGCGACGCCTACCGGCTCCGGCGCTGCCGCTGACTCCATTCAGGCGTCCACCCTGGGCGCTCAGGCGGCCCAGTCCGGGCGGTACTTCGGGGCCGCGGTGGCCGCCGGCAAGCTCGGCGACGGTACGTACTCGACCATCCTGAACCGCGAGTTCAACATGGTCACCCCCGAGAACGAGATGAAGTGGGACACCACCGAGCGCTCCCGCGGCTCGTTCAACTTCGGCCCGGCCGACCAGATCGTGAACCACGCCACCTCACACGGCCAGCGCATACGCGGCCACACCCTGGTCTGGCACTCCCAACTGCCCAGCTGGGTCAGCTCCATCGGCGACGCGAACACGCTGCGCAGCGTGATGAACAACCACATCACCACCCAGGTGGCCCACTACAAGGGCAAGGTCTACGCCTGGGACGTGGTCAACGAGGCGTTCGCCGACGGCGGCAGCGGAGCGCACCGCCCGTCGGTCTTCCAGAACCTGCTGGGCGACGGCTTCATCGAGGAGGCATTCCGCACCGCGCGGGCGGCCGACTCGTCGGCCAAGCTCTGCTACAACGACTACAACATCGAGAACTGGAGCGACGCCAAAACCCAGGGCGTCTACCGCATGGTGCGCGACTTCAAGGCGCGCGGTGTGCCCATCGACTGCGTCGGCTTCCAGGCCCACTTCGGCACCGGCGGCCCGCCGGCCAGTTTCCAGACCACCCTGTCGAACTTCGCCGCCCTCGGCGTGGACGTGCAGATCACCGAGCTCGACATCGCGCAGGCACCGACGACCGCGTACGCGAACACGGTCAAGGCCTGCATGAACGTGGCGCGGTGCAACGGCCTCACCACATGGGGCATCCGGGACACCGACTCCTGGCGCGCCGGGGACAAGCCGCTGCTCTTCGACGGCAACGGCAACAAGAAGGCCGCATACAACGCGACGCTGTCCGCGATGGGCGGCACCCCCGCGGCCGCGGCAAGTTCCGTGCCGAAGACCGCGGTGAAGGGCACGGCGAAGAACACCGCCTCCCCCAGCTCGGCCGCCGCTCTGCCCGGCAGCTTCAGCTGGAGCTCCAGCGGAATCCTGATGTCCCCGAAGCCGGACTCCACCCACAACATCGCCGGGCTCAAGGACCCGACCGTGGTCTACTACAACGGCAAGTACCACGTGTTCGCCAGCGTCGCCAGCGCCTCCGGATACAGCCTGGTGTACCTGAGCTTCACCGACTGGTCCCAGGCGGCCTCGGCCCCGCACTACTACCTGGACCGCAGCGGGATCGGCACCGGATACCGGGCCGCACCCCAGGTGTTCTACTTCGCGCCCCAGCGCACCTGGTACCTGGTGTATCAGACCGGCAACGCCTCGTTCTCCACCAACACCGACATCAGCAACCCGAACGGGTGGAGCGCTCCGCGCAACTTCTACTCCTCGATGCCGGACATCATCAAGCAGAACATCGGCAACGGCTACTGGGTCGACATGTGGGTGATCTGCGACAGCGCCAACTGCTACCTGTTCTCCTCCGACGACAACGGACACCTGTACCGCTCCCAGACCACCCTCGCCCAGTTCCCGAACGGGTTCACCAACACCGTCATCGCCGCCCAGGACTCCAACAAGTACGCCCTGTTCGAGGCGAGCAATGTGTACAAGGTGCAGGACAGCAACCAATATCTGCTGATCGTCGAGGCCATCGGATCCGACGGAAAACGGTACTTCCGCTCCTGGACCTCCAACAGCCTCGGCGGCTCCTGGACCCAGCTGGCCGCCTCCGAGAACAACCCGTTCGCCCGCGCCAGCAACACCGCCTTCCCCGCAGGAGCCTGGACCAAGGACATCAGCCACGGCGAGCTGATCCGCGCCGGCTACGACCAGACCCTCACCATCAACCCCTGCAAGATGCAGTACCTCTACCAGGGCATGAACCCCAACGCCAGCGGCGACTACAACACCCTGCCGTGGCGACTCGGCCTGCTCACCCAGACCAACTCCTCCTGCTGACCGACCACCGGGGTCGCCGCGGATCCCGTACGGGGCCGCGGCGGCCCCAAGGGGGTCAGCCGTTCCAGCTCTCGTCGTACGGGTCGCGCGGGGTCGCGACCGGCCTGGCGCGGCTGACCTCGATAAACGGGATGGGACCGCCGTTGAGCGGATCCTTGGTCCGTTTACCGGTGTAGGTGCCGGTGACCTCCAGCCAGGTGTCGGGTTGCACGACGGGAGGGATCCGCCCGGTCAGCCCGATCTTGACCGGCTGAGCGTCGGCGGCGCAGCAGTTGAGGGCCATGCGGACGAGATAGGGCGCGCCGTCGCGGTCGAGCGCGAGGAAGCCGGTGATTTTGATCCGCCGATGCCGCAGGGAGTGTCCGTGGTCGTAGACCGCGCGACCGGCGTAGTCGGCCACGCTGAGCGGGAGCGGGTCCTTGGCCGGGAGGTCGGGGAAGCCCCAGGGGCGTTGCAGGGCCGTACCAGTGTGCATGGCGCTGTAGGAGCCGAGCGCAGGCGGGGCAACGAGGATGAGCGCGAAGAGGGGCAGGACGAGCAGCCAGGACACACGTGGTTCGCGGTGGGCGTGGCCGCCCTCCTCGTGGCTTCCGCCCTCCGGGTCGTGGCCGGGGGGTGTCTTCGGGCCGCGCAGTTCGTACCAGACGGTGGCGACGGCCGCCACGATCAGCACACCCCCGGAGGCCAGCAGCAGCGGGCGCAACCCGGCCTTGACGTAACGGAGGTAGAGATCGGTGCAGCCCGCCCGCAGCATCGCCACTCCGACGAGGAACAGCACCACCGCCTGTGCTTTCCGGTTCACAGCAGGACCGCCCCGACCAGGGCCGACACCAGAACCGCCAGGGCGAAGGTGGCGGGGGCGAAGCGCAGCGCGAAGGTGCGGCCGAACGTGCCGGCCTGCATCGCGAAGAGTTTCAGGTCGATCATCGGTCCGACGACGAGGAACGTCAGCCGGGCGGTGAGCGAGAACTGCGACAGGGACGCGGCCACGAACGCGTCGGCCTCCGAGCAGATCGACAGCAGCACCGCGAGGACCGCGAGCGCGAGGATCGACCCCACGGGGTCGTCGGCCGCGGTGTGCAGCCAACGCGCCGGCACCATGGCCTTGAGCGTGGCGGCGGCCATCGCGCCGACGACGAGGAACCCGCCGGCGTGCATGACATCGTGGCGTACGGACCCCCAGAACGCGGCCCCCTTGCCCTGGCCGTCGAGCGCCGGACGGGCCGGTGGGCGCAGCCACTCGGCGCGGCCCACCCGCTGCCACAGCCAGCCCATCACACAGGCCACGAGCAGACTCGCGACGAACCGGGCGAGGACCATCCGCGGTTGGCCGGGGAACGCGACGGCGGTGGCGGTCAGCACGATCGGGTTGATCGCCGGGGCCGACAGCAGAAACGCCAGCGCCGCCGCGGGCGCGACACCCCGGCGCACCAGCGCCCCGGCCACCGGCACCGAGGCACATTCGCAACCGGGCAGCACCGCCCCGGCGGCCCCGGCGACCGGCACCGCCAGGGCGGGGCGGCGCGGCAGCGCGCGGGCGAAGAACGACGGCGGAACGAACACCGCGATGAGCGCCGACAGCAGCACACCGAGGACGAGGAAGGGCAGGGCCTGTACGACCACCGCGACGAACACGGTCATCCAGCTCTGCATCACCGGCGCGGACAGCGCCCGGCGCACCGGCCCCTGCGCCGCCACCGCCAGGACCAGCAGCATGGTCAGGACGAGCGACGAATCCAGCCGCCCGCCCTGACGGTCGGCCGCGGCACGGCGGTCGGCCGGGGGCGGGGCGGCTTTGACGGTGGCCACGGTGGGTACCTCCGGCGTCGAAGGGGTCGCGAGTGGGTGCCTCTCCCCTTCAGTACGCCGGCGCACGCACAACTGCTCATCCGCCCCGGCGGGTCATACGCTGCCGAACAGCTGCGTCCAGTAGGTGCCCGCCCGGCTCCCCGTCGCGTAGCCGATCCCGATGTGGCTGAACTCCGGCTTCAGGATGTTCGCGCGGTGTCCTGGGCTGTCCATCCAGCCGCGGACCACCTCCGAGGGGGTCCGCTGGCCGCATGCGATGTTCTCGCCGATGCCGCGGTGGCGGCATCCGGCGGCCGCCGCCCGGTCCCATGGCTGGCTGCCCTCGGGGGCGGTGTGGGAGTAGAAGTCGCGGGCGACCATGTCCTCACTGTGCCGCTGCGCGGCCACGGTCAGGTCCGGGTCGGGGGCCAGCGGCGGCAGTCCGGCCGCGGCCCGCTCCGCGTTGGTGAGCGCGCGGACTTCCTCCGCCGTACGGGCCAGGCCCGCGGCCGTGAACGGCTGGGCCCACAGCACGGTCCAAAAAACCTCGCCTGAGCGGCCGCCGACGGCCCGGCCCATTCCGACATGGGCGACCGAGCCATCCCGGAACGGCGCGCCGCGCTCACCGTCCTCGAGGCAGTAGTCCACGAACTCGGCCGCCGTACGGGGCCCGGAGACGATGTGCTCGGCGATGGTCAGACAGGAGTAACCAGTAGTGGCGATCCGGTGGAAGACCGATGTCCCGTCGGGGCTCTCCAGGCCGAGGCTGCCCTGTGCGGCCATGGCTTCGGCGTGGGCCCGGGCGGCCGTGCTCAGCCGGGCGTCGAGGGCGACGGCCGGGGCCCCGGTCCGCGACCGTACGCCGTTGACCAGGCCGAGGAAACCGTCGGGGTCATGGGCGGCCCCGGCCGGGGACGTGGCGAACGACGGAGCGGACGCCGGAAACGACGGAGCCGACGGCGGATACGGCGGTGCAGGTGGCGGAAACGGCGGGGCCGGCGGCGGAGGTGGCGACTGCTCGCCGTCGTCCGCGACGTCGACGCCGAAGTCCCGCGCCACCCCGGCCAGCCCCTCCGCGTACCCCTGCCCCAGGGCCCGTATCTTCCACCGGACGCCGCGCCGGTAGATCTCGGCAAGCAGCAGCACCGTCTCCTCGGTCGGGCGCGGCGGGGTGAACAGGATCTCCTGCCCCCCACCCGCCCCCCTGACCCTCATGGTGGGGGCGGGCAGCCTACCGAGCGGTGTGCCGGGTTCGGCGGGGCTGATCACCACCGTGACGCGGCTCGCGCCCCGCCGCAGCTGCCCCGGCCGGAGGGTGACGGTGTCGCCCTGCAGCAGGACGCCGGGGGCGGTGGGCTGGTTGAAGAAGACGAAGTCGCCGTCCCACGAGACCTTTCCGTCGTCTCCGGTGATCAGCACGGACAGGTCGAAGGGGCCCTGCACCCGGATGAACAGCATGCCGTCCGGGAGCAAGGTGTTTCCGCCGGGAACCAGTTCGCCCATGTCACACCCAACGCGGGGGCGCTGCCCAGGGTTCCGGCGCCGGGCTCAGACCAGCGGGGCCGGGTAGGTCGGGTACTCCACCCCGGAGACATGCTGGACGACGCGGATGACCTGGCAGGAGTAGCCGAACTCGTTGTCGTACCAGAGGTAGAGGATCGCGTTGTCCCCGTCGACCTTGGTGGCGCCGGCGTCGACGATCGAGGCGTGGCGCGAGCCGATGAAGTCGCTGGAGACCGCGTCCGGGGCGCTGGTGAAGTCGATCTGGCGCTTGAGCGGCGAGGTCAGCGACACCTCGCGGAGGTAGTCGAGGACTTCCTCGCGGTTGGTCTCGCGGCCGAGCCGCAGGCTGAGGATCGCGATCGACACGTCCGGGACCGGGACCCGGATCGAGCTGCCGGTGATGGTCGCCTCGAGGTCGGGCAGCGCCTTGGCGACGGCGGAGGCCGCGCCGGTCTCGGTGATGACCATGTTGAGCGGGGCCGAGCGGCCGCGGCGGTCCGACTTGTGGTAGTTGTCCAGCAGGTTCTGGTCGTTCGTGAACGAGTGGACGGTCTCCACATGGCCGCGCAGCACGCCGTACTCGTCCGCCATCGCCTTCAGCGGCGGGACGATCGCGTTGGTGGTGCAGGAGGCGCAGGACAGGATCTGCTCATCCGGCTTGATCATGTCGTGGTTGACGCCGTGGACGACGTTGGGGACGTCGCCCTTGCCCGGGGCGGTCAGGACGACCTTGTCGATTCCCGGCTGGAGGTGCTGGGACAGGCCCTCGCGGTCGCGCCACTTGCCGGTGTTGTCGATGAGGATGGCGTTCTTGATGCCGTACGCCGCGTAGTCCACCGACGTCGGGTCGTCGGAGTAGATGACCTTGATCTCATTGCCGTTGGCGACGATCGTGCTGTTGGCCTCGTCGACGGTGATGGTGCCGTGGAACTGGCCGTGGATGGAGTCACGGCGCAGCAGCGAGGCGCGCTTGACGAGGTCCTGGCCGGCGCCCTTGCGGACGACGATGGCGCGCAACCGCAGACCGTTGCCGGAGCCGGCCTTCTCGATGAGGAGGCGGGCGACGAGGCGGCCGATGCGGCCGAATCCGTAGAGGACGACGTCACGCGGCTCACGGCACTCGATCTTGTTGGCACCCGTGGCGCCGGCGACGGCCTCGGCGGTGAACTTCTCCACCGGAAGACCGCGGTCGTCGGTCTTGTACATCGCGGCCAGCATGCCGATGTCGATCTGGGAGGGGCCGAGGTCCAGCGCGGTGAGGGCCCGCAGGAACGGCATGGTGTCGGTGACGGAGAGTTCCGAACCGGCGATCTGCCGGGCGAATCGGTGGGTCTTGAGGATGCTGACCACTGACTTGTTCACCAAGGAGCGGCTGTGGAGGAGGACCGTGACGTCCCGCTCGCGCTGCAGCTTCCCGATGATCGGAATCATCGACTCCGCGATCTCCTCGCGCTGTTTCCAGTTGGTGAACGAGTCCTCGTTGACAGTCACAAATTTATCTTTCGAGCTAGGCGGCGCTCATATGCTAACCCCCCGCCATTTTGATCTTTCAAACGGAGCCACCCGAGCCCTGTCGATCGCACCGAGTGGAATGTTATAAATGCGGACATGAGCACACATGCTCGTATGTCCTGGCGGCGGCATCGGCCCCGATCCGGGTCCGAAGCTCCCCTCACGTCCCGCTGGAGACGGCTGGGGGCCCTCTCGCGTACCCGGAGCGTCGCCGGGCAGGTGTTCATCCTGCAGCTGCTGCTGGTCCTGCTCCTGGTCGCCGGCGCGGTCGTGGGCCTGGCGCTCCAGGCGCGGAGCCAGGGCATGACGGACGCCCGACGGCGCTCTCTCGCGGTCGCCGGGACGATGGCGAACGCCCCCGGGGTGGCCCAGGCCATGGCCGGCAACCACCCGACCGCGCTGCTCCGGGACTCCGCCGAAGCGGCGCGGAAGGGCTCCGGCGTCGACAGCGTCGTGGTGTTCGACCGTCGTGGCCTGCGCCTCACCCACCCCGATACGACGTTGATCGGCAAGCGGATCATCGGCCCCGCCAAGCTGGTGCGGGAGGAGCTGGCCGGAAAGACGATCTCGGAGACATTTCATGCGAGCCAGGGCCTGTCCGTGGTCTCGGCGGTCCCCGTCCTCAAGCCCGACGGCAGCGTCCTCGGCGGGGTGTCGGTCGGGGTCAAGGTCGAGAGCGTCAACAGCGTGATGACGCAGCGGCTGCCGCTGCTGCTCGGCAGCGCCACCGGGGCGCTGGCCCTGACCACCGGCGGCACCGCGCTGATCAGCAGGCGGGTGCGGCGGCAGACCCACGGCCTGGGCGCCACCGAGATGACGCGGATGTACGAACACCACGACGCGGTGTTGCACTCGGTCCGGGAAGGGGTGCTGGTCCTGGCCGCGGACGGGCGGCTGCTGCTGGTCAACAGCGAGGCTCGGGCGCTGCTGGACCTCGCCCCGGACGCCGAGGGGCGGCACATCGCCGAGCTCGGCCTCGAGCCGCGGCTCACGGAGCTGCTGATGTCGGGGCGCCCCGTCACGGACGAGGTGTACCCGAGCGGCAACCGGCTACTGGCGGTCAATCTCCGGCCCACGGACCGTAGGGGCGGCCCCGCCGGAAGCGTGGCCACACTCAGGGACACCACCGAGCTGCAGGCGCTGTCCGGCCGGGCCTCGGCGGCCCGCGAGCGGCTGGAGCTGCTGTACGACGCCGGGGTGCGGATCGGCTCGACCCTGGAGCTGACCGAAACCACCGAGAAGCTGGTGGAGGTGGCCGTCCCCCGGTTCGCCGATATCGTCACCGTCGAGCTGCTGGACCCCGTACTCCAGGGCGAGGAGCCGGAGCCACCGTACGAGGTGCTGCACCGCACGGCGGTGGGCGGCGAGGACGGCGAGGACGGCGACACCACCGCACACCCCCTCTTCCGCCCGGGAGAGCGGGCCGTCTACCGTCCCACCGCACCCCAGAGCCAGGCCCTGCGGACCGGCCACGCCGTCCTTCAGGCCGCGGTGAGCGACCAGACCGCGGTGAGCGACCAGACCGCGGGCGGCGGCACCACCGGACTCGGCGCCCCCGCCGAGCACCTCCCCGATCACGGGATCCAGTCGCTGATCACGGTTCCGCTGCGCTATCGCGGCGTCACTCTGGGGCTGGCCAACTTCTGGCGGACGCGGCGGAGCGAGCCGTTCGAGGAAGAGGACCTGGCGATCGCCGGGGAGCTGTCCGGGCGCACCGCCATCTGTGTCGACAACGCACGCCGGTACGCCCGCGAGCACGCCATGGTCACCACCCTGCAGCGAAACCTGCTGCCCGGCAGCCTGCCCGAGCAGGACGCCACGGAGGTGGCCACGCGCTACCTGCCCGCGCAGGGCGGGACGAGCGGCAGCTGGTTCGATGTCATCCCGCTGCCCGGACACCGGGTCGCCCTGGTGGTCGGGAAGGTGGCCGGGCAGGGGCTGCACGCCGCGGCCACGATGGGCCGGCTGCGCATCGCGGTGCAGAACTTCTCGGCCCTGGACCTGCCCCCCGATGAACTTCTCTCCCT
This sequence comes from Streptomyces sp. NPDC000941, assembly GCF_053599555.1. Classification (NCBI taxonomy): domain Bacteria; kingdom Bacillati; phylum Actinomycetota; class Actinomycetes; order Kitasatosporales; family Streptomycetaceae; genus Streptomyces; species Streptomyces sp. NPDC000941. Next base: position 35,229 of record NZ_JBSFMM010000053.1, on the reverse strand, counting down.
GCTGGACGAGCTGGTCACCCGGCTCGACCTGGAGCAGGACACCGACCCGGACGGCGCGCGGATCACCGGAGCCACCTGTCTGTACGCGATCTACGACTCGGTGCGCGGCCTGTGCACCGTGGCCAGGGCAGGCCACCCGGCGCCCGTGCTGATCGGCCCGGACGGCACCGCGCACACCCCCGCCGTGCCGGCCTCCCCGCCCCTGGGTTTCGGCGGGGAGCCCTTCGAGGTGGCCGAGCTCCCGCTGGCCGAGGGGACTCGTCTGGTGCTGTACACCAACGGGCTCCTCGACAGCCACGACGGCGCCCCCGACACCGGCCTCGACCCGCTGCGCCGCGCCCTCGCCGACAGCCCGGACCTCGGCCCCGAGGAGACCTGCCAGACCCTGCTCGACACCGTGCGCCCGGCCCGCCAGAGCGATGACATCGCGCTGCTGGTGGCCCGCACCCGCGTGCTCGACGCCAAGGACGTGGCCGAGTGGGAGGTGCCGCTGGACCCGGCGGCGGTGGCCCCGATCCGCGCCGCGGCCGCCCAGCAGATACGGTCGTGGGGTCTGGAGGAGGCCGACTTCGCCGCCGAGTTGATCATCAGCGAACTGATCACGAATGCCCTGCGCTACGGTGCCCCGCCCGTGCGGCTACGGCTGCTCCGCGGCCGCGATCTGACCTTCGAGGTCTCGGACGGCAGCAGCACCTCCCCCCATCTGCGGCGGGCCAGGACCACCGACGAAGGCGGGCGCGGCCTGTTCCTGGTCTCCCAGTTCGCGCGAGCCTGGGGCACCCGCTACACCGCCGACGGCAAGGTCATCTGGGCCGAGCAGGCCCTGAGCGGCACGGGGACGCTCGACGATGGCGCGCTGGGGCTCGGGGACAGCCTGGTCGGCCAGGGTGATCCGTCGGCCTTGTAGCGCTCGACATGCCGTCTGTAGCGCCCGACGTACGGACCGTAGCGCCCGGTCGTACACACTGTAGTGCCCTTCGCGCAGGCCCGGAGGTCAGGGGCGTGGTCCGACCGTCGTGGCCCCGTCCCGTACGGTGATCGCCGCCGCGGGACAGGAGTCGGCCGCGTCCAGTACCCGCTCCTCCTCCGGGACCTCGTCGGCCAGCGGACGGGCGTGTTCCGCGTCGAGGGCGAACAGATCGGGAGCGATTCCGGCACACATGCCGGACGCCATGCACCGGCCCCCGTCGATCTCGGCCTTCCAGGTCATGCCGCTCACCACCCGACCGGCATGACGCGCGGTCCGCGGACGATCATCTGGTCCTTCCACACCACGTCCCCGGTCAGGCACAGCCCCGGGAAGCGGGTGATCAGCGCGCCGAGCGCTTCCTGGAGCTCGAGCCGGGCCAGCGGCGCCCCGAGGCAGTGGTGCACACCGTGGCCGAAGCCCAGGTGCTGGGTGGCGGGCCGGGCCACGTTGAGTTTGCCGGGCTCGTCGAAGCGCAGCGCGTCTCGGTTGGCGGAGCCGACGGCGACGAGGACGGGCTCTCCGGCGCGCACCAGTTGGCCGCCCACCTCGATGTCCTCGGTCGCGTAGCGGGGCTGGGAGGCGCCCTTGCCCAGCGGTACGAAGCGCAGCAGCTCCTCGACCGCGCCGTTCAGCAGGGCGGGTTCCTCGCGCAGACGACGCAGTTCGCCGGGGTGGTCCAGGAGTGTCAGCACGAAGTTGGGGATCTGGGTGGCGGTGGTCTCGTGTCCGGCCACCAGAATGCCCACGCACAGATCCACGAGTTCGAGCTCGGACAGCCGGTCGCCGGCGTCCCGGGCCTCGATCAGCGAGGTCATGAGGTCGTCCTGGGGCGCGGCGCGGTGGATCTCGATCAGCCCGGCCATATAGGCGCGCAGTTCGTCGCGGTTGCGGTCGAACTCCTCGGCGCTCAGGGAGCTGGTGGACAGCGCCGCGTCGCTCCAGGCCCGGAACTTGGGCCGGTCCTCCTCCGGCACACCGAGCAGCCGGCAGATGACCCCGACCGGGATGGGCAGGGCGTAGCGGTCGACCAGGTCGGCGGGCGGCCCGGCGGCCTCCAGTTCGTCGAGGAGTTCATGGGTCAACTGCCGCACCGACGGACGTAGTTTCTCCACCTGGTGGACGGTGAACGCCTTGGCGACGAGGGTGCGCAGCCGGGTGTGATCGGGCGGGTCCATGGTCAGGATGCCGCTGTTGCGCCGGCCCTCGGACTGCCGGGGCTCGTCGTGGTGGAGCGCCGCGGCGCGGCTGAAGCGCCGGTCGCCGAGCACCAGCCGGGCCTCGGCATAGCGCGTGACGAGCCAGGCGGGTTCGCCGTACGCCATGCGCACCCGCACTAACCCCGTGCGGTTCCTGGCTTCCTGGTACGCCTGGCTGAGCCCCAGGCCCTCGGAGGAGTTGAAGGGATAGGCGATCGTTTCCGACTGCACGGTCGTCTCCGCTGTGGTCACCGTGACCTCCCTTGCGTAAGCACGTGCTTACAAACGTAGGAGCCGTGCCTTGGTACGGTCAACGGCCCGATTGCGCCGTTGATCCGGCGATCCCCCCATAGGGCCGCGGGGATCGCGGAGAGCGGACGAGAGGAGTGTCGCGGTGGGTACGTCCACGTCAGAGGGGCGGCGACGGGATGCGCAGGGCACTCGGCGGCGGTTGCTCGAGGCCGCGTCCGCGCTGTTCGCCGAGCGGGGTTACGAGCGGACGACGGTCCGCGATATCGCGGACCGGGCCGGGGCGAACCAGGCGCTGCTCTTCCGCTACTTCGGCTCGAAACGAGCGCTGTTCGGCAAGGTGGTGGCACACGACGGGCTGGAGCAGATGCGCAGCACCCCGCCCGATGAACTGCTCGAGGCCGTGCTGCGCGGGATGCTCGCGCACCGCGGAAGAGAGCCGGGCAGCCGCGCGCTGGCCACCCTGCTGCGCTCCGTCGGCAGCGGTGACGAGATCGGTACGGCGGTACGTTCGATCAGCGACGACTACGCGCGGGTGCTGGCGTCCCTGAGCAGCGCCGACAACCATGCGCTGCGGGCGGATCTGGCGTTGTCCTGGATGCTCGGCATCGGCATGATGCGGGTGGTCGTCGGCAAGGAGCCGCTGGCCGACGCCGATCCGGACGAGGTGTGCGCGCTGGTCATGGTGGCGCTCGGCACCCTGCTCGACGGCCTGTCCGAGATGCCGGGGCAGGGTTCGGCGCAGGGGCGGGGTTCGGTGAACACCGAAACATCGGCCCTTTAGTGTTTGTGCCATGCACATTCCACAAGGGGACACCGAATGACGCCGGGCGAGATGGTCGCCGTCTTCGTGGCGGGCACCAGCGCCGGCGCCATCAACACGGTCGTCGGTTCGGGCACCCTGATCACCTTCCCGGTGCTGCTCGCGACGGGCCTGCCACCCGTCACGGCCACGGTGTCCAACGCACTGGGACTGATCCCCGGCTCCGTCAGCGGAGCCATCGGTTATCGGAGCGAACTCAGCGGCCAGCGCCGGCGCATCCTGAAGTTCGGTGTCGGCGCCGTGCTGGGCAGCCTGACCGGCGCCACACTGCTCCTGGCCCTGCCCGCGTCGGCGTTCGAGACGATCGTCCCCGTGCTGGTCGGGCTCGCCCTCCTGATGGTGGCGCTCCAGCCCGTGATCAGCGCGAAGGTGCGCAGCCGCCGTGAGAAGGCCGGGCGGACCGCGCGCCGCGACGGCGGCCCGCTGCTGTTCATCGGCCTGATGCTGGCCAGCGTCTACGGCGGCTACTTCGCCGCCGCGCAGGGGATCATCTACATGTCTCTGATGGGCATCCTGCTCGACGAGCCCCTGCAACGCCTCAACGCCACCAAGAACGTCCTCGCCGCCATCGTCAACTCGGTCGCCGCGCTCTTCTTCCTCTTCGTCGCGGAGTTCGACTGGACGGCCGTGGCGCTCATCGCGGTCGGTTCCGCGCTCGGCGGCCAACTCGGCGCCAAGGCCGGCCGTCGGCTGCGCCCCGTGGTCCTGCGGACCCTCATCGTCACGGTCGGCACGGTGGCCATCGTCCAGATGCTGGTCGGCTAGTTCAGAGGGTGTTCAGGGGATGGTACGGCGGTTGGCCAGCACGACGGCGCCTCCGGCGAGCGCGGCGGCCGCGACGACGGCGCTGAAGACGGTGGTGCCACGGGACAGCCCGACCGCGTCGCTGAGGTATCCGACCGCGACCGGCAGCAGCCCGGCGGGCACGTAACCGCCGACGTTCAGCGCCGCGTTGGCCTCGGCCAGCCGGGCGGCCGGCACTTGGGCGCTGATCAGCGTGAGCCCGCCCAGCTGCCCCATCCCCTGCCCCGCGCCGGCCAGGACCGCAGCGAGGGCCAGCAGCGGGGTGGCGGACAGCTGGACGGCCAGCGCCAGCGAGGCCATGGCCAGGGCGGTCGACACGGCCCCGGCCGTCAGGATGGCGCCCACCCTCAGCCGCCGTACGGCGAACTGGACGGCGGTCGCCGCCGTGAACATCACGAAGGCGGTGGCTCCGGCCACCACCCGGCTGGTGGTGCCGAGCAGCTCCGCCAGCAGTGAGGGGCCGAGCGAGAGGACGAAGGAGGTGGAGGTGATACCGGGGGCGAACACCACGATGCCCAGCAGGAGATGGACACGGTTGGCGCGCGGTACGGACGGCACCCGGACCCAGGCGCCGGGCCGGGGCGCGGAGCCCGACCGGGACCCGGTGGCGGGGCGGCGCAGCGGCATACGCAGCACGGCCAGCACCGCCAGGGCCAGCAGCGCGATCTCCACCAGGAACACCGTGACCGTGGGGCCGGGCAGGGTCTCCGACAGGATCCCGGCCAGCAGCGGGCCGAGCCCCGCGCCCAGGACCATGGCCGTGGAGGCCAGCAGCGCGGCTAGCCGCTTGCGATCCGGTCCCGCGACATCGGTCACGGCCGCCATGCCCGCCGAGACGATGGAGCCGACCGCCACCCCGCTCAGCAGCCGCGCGAGCGCGAGCGCCACGATCGAACCGGCCGTCGCGAACAGCACACTGGCCACGATCCCCAGCGCGAGCGCCGGGAGCAGCACCGGCTTGCGGCCGACCCGGTCCGACACCACCCCGGCCACCAGCAGGGCCGCGATCAGACCCACGATGTAGCAGGCGAAGACGACGGTCAGCATCCCGGAGGAGAACCCGAGCTCCTGCCGCCACAGGACATAGAGCGGGGTCGCCGTGTTGGACAGGATGAACACGGCGGTCACCGGCCATGCCGCGAGCCAGACTTCCCGGCGCGGCGTCACCGGGGTTTCGGTGTGCCGGGCGCTCGTTGCGATCCCCATGGGGTCCCCTCCAAACCGCACAGCAAGCTGTACGAGAAAAGTCGAACCATTAGTACGAGGAGAGTCGAACATAATCTCCTGTACGATTCAACTCGTACTGATGGTCGCGCTGTCTCGATGGAGGTGACGTGGATGCCGCAGACCGCCACGGCCCACAGGTTCGCCGCCCCCTACCCCGCCCCCGCCGACCTGCCGGAACCCCTGCCCGAGCCAGCCCGTGACGAGCTGCGCCTCGAGGTGGTGATGGGCGCGCTGAGCGACCCGCTGCGCATGGGCGTGGTCCGCACGCTGCTGCTGGAGTCGGAGGCGTACGACCACCCGTGCGGCTGGTTCGGCATCGACCGCCCGAAGTCCTCGCTCACCCACCACTTCCGCGCCCTGCGCGACGCGGGGCTGATCCGGCAGCGCCAGTACGGCCTGGAGCGCCGCAGCCATGTGCGCATCGACGATCTTCAGGCGCGGTTTCCCGGACTGCTCGACCTGATCGCGGACTGGACCCCGCCCGAGGGATGAACCCCGCGGAGCGCTGAGTCCTACGAGGCGCTGAGTCCCGCTGGGCGCCGAGCCCGCGACTCACCCCGTGGCCAGGGCCTCCACGGCGGCGATGGTGCGGTCGACGACCACGTCGTACAGCCGGCGCTGGGCGTCCGGCAGCCCGGGCAGCAGCGGGGCCACGGCCTCCTGCTCCTCCTGGGGGCGCAGCGCCAAGGCCTCCCGCAGCCCGGCCATCTTCTGCTCGGCGGGGCGCCGGTGGGTCTCGTACACGGCGTGGCCGATCACGGTGGAGCAGATGAGGGTGACGGCCAGGGCGAGCTCGTCCTCGCCCAGCCGCAGCGGGCGCAGCACACGGGTGAGGGTGACCAGCGCGGGCACCCACGCGGGCTGTTCGGTCGCGGCCATATAAGAGAGCAGCTGCCGGTAGGGCCGCAGACGCTCGCGGCTGGTGTGCATCCAGGCGCGCAGTTGGTCCTGCCAGGTGTCGCCGGGCGGTTCGGTGTGCTCCGCGTCCGCGATGATCCGGTCGGCGACGGCCTGCAGCAGATCGTCGCGGTCCGGGAAGTAGCGGTAGAGGGCCATGGGGGCGGAGTCCACGGCCTCGGCGACGCGTTTGATCGTCAGCACGACCCCGGGCTCACGCGCCGCCAGTTCCGCGGCGGCGCGGACGATCTGATCGCGCGACAGGCGTGGCGGACGCCCCCTTCCCCTACGGGCCGTCCCGTCCGCCTGCTGCGCCATCCGGTGCATCCCTCTTCCGTCCGTCCCCCCGGCCCGCCGACGCGGGCACCGGGGGTCAAGGCTACGGCCCGGGCACGGGCCCCGTGTCGCGTCCCTTGCCGGGCCCCGCGGGCCGTGTCAGCGTGGCGAGCGTTATGTCCCGCCCCCTCACCTCGGGAGATCTCCGGTGACCGCACCTTCCCTGCCCGCGGACGTCGCGCGCGCCCGCCGCCATGGCATCGCCGACCTGCTGTCGCGGACCGCGGCGCGGGTGCCCGCCAGGACGGCGGTCGTCTTCGGCGCGCTCCGCCAGACGTATGCGGAGCTGGACGCGCTGGTGAGCCGGACCGCGGGGGCGCTCGCGGCCCGGGGGGTCGCCCAGGGCGACCGGGTCGTGTTGTACGCCCGCAACTCGCACGGTTTCGTGGCGGCCTACTTCGCGCTCGCCCGGCTGGGGGCGGTGTCGGTGCCGGTCAACTTCATGCTGACGCCGCCGGAAGTCGCGTACGTGCTGCGCCACTCCGGCGCCGTCGGCGTCATCGCGGGCGCCGACCTGATCGGCGCCGCAGACGCCGCCTTGGCCGAGGCCGCGCCGCCGCGGGTCGCGCTGCGGGCCGCGATCGGCGGGTCGGAGGGGCGGGCCGGCTGGGAGGACCTGGCGGCGCTGGGCGCGGAGGAGGGCCATCCGGTGCCCGACCCGGTGGTGGCCGACGACGAGCCCGTGCAGCTGATGTACACCTCGGGCACCGAGTCGCGGCCCAAGGGCGCCATCATGACCAGCCGCGGTCTCATCTCCCAGTACCAGACGGCGATCGTCGACGGCGGCATGTCCGGCGACGATGTGGAGGTCCACGCGCTGCCGCTGTACCACTGCGCCCAGTTGCACGCCTTTCTCACCCCGGACGTCTACCTCGGCGCCACCTCGGTCGTCCTCCCCGGCCCCGATCCGGCGGCGCTGCTCGCGGCGGTGGCGGCCGAGCGGGCGACCAAGCTGTTCGCGCCGCCGACCGTATGGATCTCGCTACTGCGCCACCCGGAGTTCGACCGCCACGACCTGTCCTCGCTGCGCAAGGGGTACTACGGCGCCGCGGCCATGCCGGTGCCCGTGCTGGCCGAGCTGCGCCGGCGGCTGCCGGGCCTGGCGCTGTACAACTTCTACGGGCAGACCGAGATGTCGCCGATCGCGACCGTGCTGGGCCCGGCCGACCAGGAACGCAAGGCGGGTTCGGCGGGGCGACCCGGTCTGCATGTGGAGACCCGGCTCGTCGACGAGCGGGACCGCCCGGTGGCACCGGGGACGGTCGGCGAGATCGTGCACCGCGGCCCGCATGTCACACCGGGCTACTGGCGGGACCCGGAGCGGACGGCGGAGGCGTTCCGGGGCGGCTGGTTCCACAGCGGCGACCTCGGCGTCTTCGACGAGGAGGGGTATCTGACGATCGTCGACCGCAAGAAGGACATGGTCAACAGCGGTGGGGAGAACGTCTCGGGGCGCGAGGTGGAGGAGGTCGTCCACGCCCATCCGGCGGTCACGGAGGCCGCGGTGTTCGGTGTGCCGCACCCGTACTGGATCGAGGCGGTGACGGCGGTGGTGGTGACCGGGACCGGCCGGCGGCCCTCGGCCGAGGAGCTGATCGCGCACTGCCGGAAGGGGCTTGCGGGCTTCAAGGTGCCCAAGTACGTGGTCTTCGCCGAGTCGCTGCCGAAGAACCCGAGCGGCAAGATCCTCAAGCGTGAACTCCGGGCGAAATACGCCTACTTGGGCGAGGCCACCGACCCCGCCCAGATTTGACGTACGCGTTACACAAAAATATGCGACACTTGCCGCCGCTCCCCTGAGGGGACGTCATACAGCAGCGGCGGCACGGCGCGTTCCGTGGCGTCGGCACTCCGGAGGACACCCGTGGCCCAAGCGCCCCATACCGCCGAGACGACGGCGGACACCCACGCGCCACGCACCGGACCGGTGGTCGCGGTGCTCGCCTTCGGCGGGATCGTGGTCGCCCTGATGCAGACGCTCGTGGTGCCGCTGGTCCCGGACCTCCCGGGGCTGCTGCACACCTCGGCCTCGGACGCCTCGTGGGCGATCACCGCCACGCTGCTGGCGGGCGCGGTGGCCACCCCCGTACTGGGGCGGCTCGGGGACATGTACGGCAAGCGCCGGATGCTGCTGATCAGCCTGGGGATGCTGGTGGCCGGGTCGGTGGTGTGCGCGCTCAGCGACTCGCTCGCGCCCATGGTCGTCGGCCGTACGCTGCAGGGCTTCTCGTCGGGTGTCATCCCGCTGGGCATCAGCATCATGCGCGACGAACTCCCGGCCGAGCGGCTGGGCTCGGCCATGGCGCTGATGAGTTCATCGCTGGGCGTGGGCGGCGCGCTGGGGCTGCCCGGCGCCGCGGCCCTGGCCGAACACGCCGACTGGCATGTGCTGTTCTGGGTGTCGGCGGCCGCCGGCGTGGTGGTGATCGCACTGGTGCTGGCGGTGGTGCCGGAGTCCCCGGTCCAAGGCGGCGGCAGATTCGACGTGGTGGGGGCGATCGGTCTTTCGGCCGGACTGCTGTGTCTGCTGCTGGCGGTCTCCAAGGGCGCGGACTGGGGCTGGACCAGCGCGCTCACCGACGGGCTGTTCAGCGCGGCGGTGGTGATCCTGCTGCTGTGGGGGCGGTGGGAGCTGCGCACCGGCCAGCCGCTGGTGGATCTGCGCACCACGGCGCGCCGTCAGGTGCTGCTGACCAATCTCGCCTCGATCGTGATCGGCTTCGCGATGTACGGCATGTCGCTGGCGCTGCCGCAGCTGCTCCAACTGCCGGAGGTCACCGGCTACGGCCTGGGCCAGTCGATGATGACGGCGGGTCTGTGCCTGGGCCCCTCCGGGCTGGTGATGATGGCCGTGTCGCCGGTCTCCGCGCGGATCACCGCCACCAAGGGGCCCAAGGTCTCGCTGCTGCTCGGCTCCGCGGTGATCGCCGTCGGCTATCTGCTGGCCATCGTCCTCATGGCCGAGGTCTGGCAGATCGTCCTGGTCTCCTGTGTCATCGGCGCCGGGATCGGCTTCGCGTACGCCGCCATGCCGGCGCTGATCATGTCGGCGGTGCCGGTGTCCGAAACGGGTGCGGCCAACGGCCTGAACACCCTGATGCGGGCCATCGGCACCTCGACCTCCAGCGCGGTGGTCGGCGTGGTCCTGGCCCATATGACCACCCGTCTCGGCCCGTTGGCGGTGCCTTCCGAGGACGGTTTCCGCACCGCCTTCGCCATGGGCGCCGGCGGTGCGGTGGTGGCGCTGCTGATCGCCGCGCTGATACCGGGGAAGGGCGCGGAACGGTCCTCGGAGGGCACCGCCGCCGGCGTACCGGCCGGACCGCAGCCGGTACGCCAGGGCTGAGCCCCGTTCAGGGCCCTGGCGGCAGTGACGTCAGGGCCCTGGTGGCAGTGGCGGTGGTGAGGGCCTGGGGTCAGGCGAGCTCGACCCCGGGCCGTCCGTTCTCCACCCGCAGCCGCGCCAGGGTCCGCGCCGCCGACTGTGGCTGGACCACGGTGTCCACGATCCGCACCTGGGCGTCGATACCGCCGCGGTCGATGTCGAAGAAGTGGTATCCCCGGTGGGCGTCGAGGAGCTTCCAGTGCGGGTTGTCGGGCACCAGCGGGTCGAACTCGGCGTGGAAGGCCGCCTGGTCCTGGTCCCCGTTCGAGGAGATGGACGTGCCCACGAACTCGGCCCCCACCACCGGCGAGGCGGGATCGGCGAAGTCCCGCTTGAGGTCGCTGATCATCGTCAGATGGCGGTCCCCGGAGAGCACCACCGGGTTGCGGACCTGGGCGAACTCGGCCATCAGCTCATTGCGCTCCGCCTGGTAGCCGTCCCAGGCGTCGTAGAACCAGAGCTTGCCGGGGCCCGCGAGCCGGTCGGTCTCGGCCATCATGATCTGTGAACCGATCAGGTTCCAGCGGGCGGGCGAGCGGCGCAGCCCGTCCAGCAGCCACTGCTTCTGCTCGGCGCCGAGCATCGTCAGCAGCGGGTTCTGCGCGGCCTCCTGCGTGGTGACCTGGTCGCTGCGGTACTGCCGGGTGTCCAGCACCTGCAGCCGGACCAGGCTGCCGAAGTCCAGGCTGCGGTACATCTTGATGTGCGGGCCGTTGGGCACCGCGGTGGCGCGCACCGGCATGTGCTCGTAGTACGCCTGGTAGGCGGCGGTCAGCCGGGCGACGAACGCGTCGTGCGACTGCTTGTCCGGGTCCTGGGGGATCTCGCCCGCCCAGTCGTTGTCCACCTCGTGGTCGTCGAAGGTGACGATCCAGGGCGCCTGGGCGTGCATCCGGGCGAGGTCGGGGTCGGTGTGGTACTGGGCGTAACGGTTGCGGTACTGGACGAGCGAGTACGGCTCGCCCGTGCCCTCGTGGCGGCGTGCGCCGGTGGCGGCGGGCGTGCTCTCGTAGATGTAGTCGCCGATGAACAGCACGGCGTCCGGGTCCTGTTCGGCCATGTCGGCGTACGGCGTGAAGTAGCCGTGCTGCCAGTTCTGGCAGGAGGCCAGGGCCAGCCGCAGCGGGGTGGCGACGTGCGGCGAGGGGGCGGTGCGGGTGCGGCCGGCCGGGGATATCTGGTCCGCGGCGCGGAACCGGTACCAGTACTCGCGGTGCGGCCGCAGACCGCGTACGTCCACGTGGACGCTGTGCCCGAGGGCGGGCAGGGCCTGTGCGTTCCCCTGCCTGACGATGCGCCGGAAGCGCGGGTCCTCGGCCACCTGCCAGGCGACGTCGACGGCCCGGTCGGGCATGCCGCCGCCGTTCAGCGGGTCGGGGGCGAGGCGGGTCCACAGCACCACCCCGTCGGGCAGCGGGTCACCCGAGGCCACGCCCAGGGTGAAAACACCGCTGGGGAGCGCGGGATCCGCGGCGCGCGCGGTGCCCGCGAGGGCCAACTGGCCTGCGGTTGCCGCGCCGACGGCCGCGGCGCCGGCGGCGGCGGCGAGGAATCGACGTCTGTCGGATGGGCGTCTGTCGGATGGCTGTGCTTCGGCCTGTCCAGGCATGGCGGTCCCTCTCGTCCGTCAAGCGATGGGTCATGGCGACCGGACGTGACGTTTTCAGGGCCACCTGGGACGGACCCTTAACGGCAACCGTCCAGAAGATGACGCGTGCATGTTCAGTAGGCGTTCAACGGGCCTGTTATGCAAGCTCCTTGTAATAGAAACTGCAGTCCTGGAGGGTGCCGGCCGGATCCGCGGCGTACCCGGGGACGATGCCATAGCGGGTCCAGCCGGCCGCGCCGTAGAGGTGGTCCGCGACGCTGTCGGTCTCGGTGTCCAGCATCAGGAGGGTGGCCCCGGTCTCGGCGGCGGCCCGTTCCGCGGTGGCGAGGAGCGCGCGGCCCAGGCCCTGGCCACGGGCCTCGCGGTGCACGATGAGCTTCAGAACCTCGGCGCGGTGGCGGCCGTTGGGCTTGCCCTCCAGGGCCAGGCTGACGGTACCCGAGATGCCGTCGGGGCCCTGGGTGACCCAGACGGCGAGGCTGCCATCGGCCACCGCGGACTGCCGGGCGCGCCACCAGTCCACCGCCGCGCTCTGGTCGAAGGAGGCGAGGAAGCCGAGGGAGAAGCCGCCGCGAACGGCGTCGACCAGCAGGTCGGCCAGGCTTTTGACGCTGTCGTGGAACGTGTCGGCGGACAGCCGGGTGATGGTGTGCAAGACGTGCTTCCTTCGCTGGGCGCTGGGCAGAAAGACAGACAGTGGCGCGCGCTCACGGCGGGACGACCACCACGGCGTAGCGCACCGGATCGGGCCCCGGGCAGCGGAACCGCGACCGGTCCCACAGCCGGAAGCGCAGACAGTCCCCCGCCCGCAGCTCATGCGTCGCGCCGCCCACGGTGACCTCGAGGACCCCGTCCAGCACCCAGATGTGCTGCTCCAGGCCGGGCACGGGCGGGGTGTCGTACGAGATGTCGGCGCCCGGCCGCAGATTCCCCTCGACGAGCTCGCCGCGCAGCCCGGGGTGGGGCGGGGACACCGACCGCCGGGTGAAGCCCGACTTCTCGTCCCGCCACACCGCCTGCCGGTCGGCCCGGACCACCCGGGGCGGCTCCTCCTCCACCTCGGCGAGCAGCCGGGACATGGTCCGTTCGTACGCCGCGCACAACTTGCCCAGCAGCGCCGCGGTCGGGCTGATCTCCGCCCGCTCCAGCCGGGACAGCGTGGAGCGGCTGACGCCCGTACGCCGCGCCAGTTCGTCCAAGGACCAGCCGCGCTCCACCCGCAGTTCGGCGAGGCGAACCGCGAGCCGGGCCTCCAGGGGCTCGGGGCCGGGCGACGCCTCCTCGTCCACCAACACCTTCTCTCTCACAACCGGGAATGTATCCCAGATATGAGAGAGCGAGAAGGGGTCGGGGTGTCGTGCCGGGCTAGTCGCGGGGGAGCAGCGGGCCCAGCGGGCCGAGGTCGATGTTCAGGTCGTCCTGGGTCAGGCCGAAGTGCTCGCGCAGCTCGGCCATGTTCTTCTCCAGGGCCATCAGGGTCAGCCCCAGCTCCTCGATCTGCTCGTCGCTGAGGTCGCCCTGGTCGACCCGGCGCAGCGCTTGACGCTCCATCAGCTGGCGCAGCAGCTCCACGATGGTCAGCACCAGGCCGGCCAGGCTGTGCCGCACCGACTCGGGGTCCACGGTGATGCGCCGCGGGTCGCCGGGACGGCGCTCGTCGTGGAGGCGGTGATCGGGGCGCCGGTCGTCAGGGGTGCGGTCGGTGGTCATCTTCGGCTTCCACTCCGGCTTCCACTCGTACGGAAGCGATCAGTGCCCGAAGGGAGATGCGCACGAGATCGATGTCGGCGATGCACAAAGTGATCTCCCCGCTGATCACGACCCCTCCCGCCAGCACCCGGTCGAGCAGGTCCACCAGGGCCACCTCACGCCGTTCGACCGCGCCCGTCACGGCTCCTCCGCCTCCGGCCGCGGCAGGGCCGTGAACGAGTACGGCGGCCATGGGCCGCTGAGCTCCAGGCCGACCTCGGGGAAGCGCTCCCCGAGCGCGGTCACGGCGGCGGCGAACGCGTCGGTGCGGTCATCCGGCACCAGATAGGAGTTGTTGAGGACCATCCAGCCCTCGTACGCGGCGAGCGCCGCGTCCTGCGGCGGGTGTTCGGCGGTGGCGACCGCCAGTTCGGCCAGGGTCGCGTGGACCTCCTCCGCCCGCTCGGTGGCGCGCAGATGGGCCGTCTCCTGCTCCTGGCGCTGGGTGCGGCGGCGCGCGAGATAGGCCGCGCCGGGCCGCCCGCCGCCCTCGGCCGCGCCCTCGGCGGGGTCCGGGAGGAAGGCCCGGGGATCGACATAGGCCTTTACGCCCCACTCGGTCCGCCCGGCCACCCGCCGCAGCGCGGACGCGAAGTCCGCTTGCCGTTCCGCCAGCATGGCGCGGACCCGTTCGTCGTCGTGGTAGAGCGTCGCGAAGCGCAGCGGAACGACATGGCGCCGGCCGGCGGCGGCGTCGATGACCCGGTGGTGGGCGCGGGCCGCCCGCTCCAGCCAGCGCAGATCCTCCAAGTGCTCGCGCAGCGCCCGCTCGTCGAAGTCGCTCCGCGGTACGGAGCCGACCACGGCCGCCAGTCCCCCGCCCTCGACCACGCGCACCGGCTCGTCCGCCACGCCGGTGAGGCCCGCGGGCGCACCGGCGTCGGCCACGTCGGCGGATGCCACCGCGTACAGCCACGTGGCCTCGGGCCCGGTCACCCTTGCCCCTCTCCTTCACTGCCTTCTTGCCGTTCTTCACGTTCCTCTCGGCGCGCGCCGCGGCCGCTCTCCAGCTCGCCGATCCGCCGCCGCAGCTGTTCGTTCTCCTCCAGGACGTCCCGGGCGCCGGAGGAGAGCGTGGGGTCGTGCTCCCACCAGTCGATGCCCATCTCACGGGCCCGGTCGACGGAGGCCACCAGCAGCCGGATCTTGATCGTGAGCAGTTCGATGTCCAGCAGATTGATCCGGATGTCCCCCGCGATGACAATCCCCTTGTCGAGCACGCGCTCGAGGATGTCCGCCAGGTTGGCGGGTTCGTGGCGGGCCGGCTCAGGGGCGGCGCCCATGCGCCGGCTCGGCACGAACCCACGATCCGAGCCGAAGTTCTCGCTCATCAGCCCTCCTCGGCCCCGCCCCGGGAGTAGCGCTTACCGCGCCGGTAGGAGACGAGATCGCCGTGGTCGTCCACCGTGATCCGGTAGAGTGCGAGGATGTCCGCGGTGTCCGGCACCCGGTGGGTCTCCACCACCTCGACGCCCACGGTCCAGCCCTCCTCGCCGCGCTCCAGCGAGACCACGCCCTCGGGTTCCTCCCCGGTCAGCTCGCACACCTGACGCACGGCGCTCACCGCGGCCCCGCGGGCGTCCATGGTCCGCCGCCGGGGGCGTGCCCGGCGGTCCTCGTGGCGGTCCGGGTCGCGGTCATCGCGGCGGTCCCGCTCGTCCTCGCGACGGTCCGGCTCGCGCTCGTCGCGGCGGTCCCGCACACGGTTCTCGCGGCGGCCCCGACCGTGATCGCGGTCGTCCCCTTCCGCACGGGACACGGCTCACACCTCCAGGCCCCCGGCCGACTGCGGGCCCCGCATCAGCCGGTCGACCAGTTCGCTCTCCAGCTCCGCCGCCTCCTCTTCAGACAGCTCGCCGGACTCGCGGGCCTCCGCGACCTCCTCCAGGCGCTGGTGGATCACCGTGGGGTCGTACAGCTCCCGCAGCGCCTCCTGCCGCAGCTGTTCGGAAATCCACGCCACACCGCGCACCGGTGCGAGCGGCAGGGTCAGCAGTCCGGTGATCAGGCCCATGGCTAGCCTCCCTCGTCCCCTTGGCGCAGCGCGTCGGCCACGAAGTCGTACGGGGCCAGCGGCCCCAGCAGCCGCAGCCGGACCCGGCCGTGCCACTGCCGGGCCAACTCCTCCGCGGCCTGCTCGAACGCCTCGCGCCGCTTGTCCTCGATCAGGAAGGCGGCGTTCACGACCCCTTCGGCGGAGGCCGGCTCCGAGGTCGCCACCGCGAGCGCGAACGGCGCCAGCCGGTGCTCGATCTCCCGGGCGTCCGCCTCCCGCTTGACGCCGACGGCCTCCACGACCAGCTGTCCCAGCTGGATGCGCAGGTCGCGCCCGGCGGCCTCAGGCAGCCCTTCCAGCTCCTCGCGCAGCCGCCTGGCCTCGACGTGTTCCTCCAGCACCTCGCGCAACACCTCGTCCTGGACGTAGCGCGCCCTGAGGGTGAACTGCGCGCTGCCCCGGAGCCGGTCGAGGGCCCAGCCGAAGTCGTCGTGGCCCTCGGTCAGCAGTTCTTCGGTCACCGCCTGCGGATCCCGCACCACCATGCCGAACCGCAGCGGCAGCACGGGCATGCCCGTGGCGGCCAGCGTGTCCAGCACCCCGGCGTGGGCGCGCAGATCGTCGGGGGTGCCGAGCGGCTTGCCCGTCGCCACCTCGCTCACCACCGCGGCCAGTCCGCCGTGCCTGATGAAAGTGATCGCAGACCCCTGGTCGCCGACCGTGCCGACGGCAGGCAGGTCCTTGACCGCCTGACCGGCGCGTTCATCCTGTGCGCCCTTCTCGTCCGGAACCACGCCGTACACGTAGCAGGCGTGTCCGTCCTCGGCCGTCACCGCTCGCGCTCCCTGTCACTCGGCCGGCTCGTTCTGCGCCGGGGCCTGTCCTCGTCGTCGCGCCGACGCGGCGCCTCTTCTCTCTCCTCTTCGCCTTCCTCGTCGTCCTCGGGCTGGAGAAGGTCGCTGACCTTCTCCTTGACGCCCTCGATCGCGCCCTTCGTCTTATGGCGTGCGCCACCCTCACGCATCTCGTCCATCAGCCCCGGCAGCCCTCGGGTCTCGGTCCCGCTGCGGGCGATGTCGAGCCGGCTCGTCGCCTCGGCGAACTTGAGATACGTATCGACGCTGGCGATAACGATGCGGGCATCCACCGTCAGCAGCTCGATACCGACCAGTGACACCCGGACATAGACGTCGATGACCAGTCCCTTGTCCAGGATCACGCCGACCACGTCGGCGAGACCGCTGGATGAGGGCCGGTCCAGATAACTGCCCTGCTGGCTTGCTACGGTCACCACGCTCACCCGTTCCGGGGCGGGGGTCCGTCAGCGGCGTGCGCGCCGCCGGGGCTCCTCGACCCCCTCCTCGTCCGCGTCCTCCTCGTACTCGCCTTCCGCTTCCGCCTCTTGGTCGTATTCGTCCTCACCGCCCCGGGCGCCGCGCTCCTCGTCGTCGTACTCGTCCCCCTCGTCGTACTCGTCCCTGGGCTCCTCGTCCTCGTGGTCCTCGTCCTGCGCGGGGGCGACCTCGCCGTCGTGGATCTCACCGCGCCAGCCCTGGACATCGTCGGGGTGCAGGATCACCTCGGACATGACATGCCGGCGGTAGTGCTTGAGCTCCAGCCGCGCACGGCGCCCCTGGGCGCGCCAGAGGTTGCCGGTGTGCTCGAAGAAGCCCTGCGGGTGGTACTGGAGGACCAGCAGGATCCGGGTGAGGTCGGGGGCGATCTCATGGAAGGTGACCGCGCCGTCCACGTGGCCCTTCTGGCCCCGGGACCGCCATACGATGTGCTGGTCGGGCACCTGGTCGATGATCTCGGCGTGCCACTCGCGGTGCGAGAGGAAGATCTGCGCCTTCCAGTCGATCTCCTCGTCGCTCGTCTGCTCGACGTCCTCCACCTTCTTCATGAAGCCGGGGAAGTCCTCGAACCGCGTCCACTGGTCGTAGGCGACCGAGACGGGGACGCCGACGTCGATCTGCTCGACGATATTGGTGACCTTGAGCTTCTTGCCCTTGCCGCCACCATCACCTCCTCCGCCTCCGAGGAGCGGCACGGCGTCCTTGACCTTGTCCTTGACCGTGTCCTTGACCTTCTCCAGGACCTGCTGCGCACCCATCTTGAGCAGCGGCTTCACCGGTGACTTGAGCCCGATGCCACCGCCGTCCCCGAGGTGGCTGACCGTGCTCAGGGCCCGCTCACCGAGCGCGGTGAGCAGGTTCTGCGTCTCCTTCATCAGCCGCTCGGTGGGCAGTTCCTCGGCCAGCGTGGAGAGCGCGCCCAGATGCCGCTGCCCATCCGCTCGTTCAGCCATGGTTCCTCACCCTCGGCTTCGCCGCTCGGACCCTCCGGCACCGACCTTCTTCCTGGGCCGCTCCGGACGGTCGGTCGTCCTCTTGCGCCTGGCCTCACCGGTTTCCCTGGTCCCCTTGGCCTCGTCCGTTTCCTTGGACTCGCCCGTTTCCCTGGACTCCTTGGCCTTGGGCTCCTCGGCCTCCTCGGCCTCCTCGGACTCCTTGGACTCCTTGGTTCCCTTGTGGCCGTCGCCGGAGCGCAGCGCCTCGGCGCGGTGCTCCAGCCGGTCACTCAGCGCGTCGATGCGGTGGCTGGCCGCCGACATGGCCGCCGAGCGCCCCGCGGCCACCAGTTGGTCGCGGACCTCGTGGCCGAGTTTGCCGAGCTCGGAGGGTGTCCCCTGGGCCGGACCCGGCACGCCGCCGCCCGATACAAACCGCCTGCCGGCGGTCAGGCCGGCGAGGGCGAGCGCCGACCGCATCCGGTGGCCGCGCCCGAGGAGATAGCCGCTGGTGAAGGCGAGCGCCACCTGGCCGTTGTTCGTCATCCGCTCATACCTCCCCTGTCGGGTGAGCGCACTATATGGTCATATGACCCAGTATGGTGCATCCGACCCAGCGGATCGCGGCGTGGGGACACTCCGGAGCAAGGTGGGTTATTGAACCTTCACCCAGTCAAGCGTGCGTTCCACGGCCCGTTTCCAGCCCGCGTAGCCCTCTTCCCGCCGCTCCCGGCTCCACTGCGGTTCCCACCGCCTGGACTCCTGCCAATGCGAGCGCAGCTCGTCGGTGTCACGCCAGAACCCGGTGGCCAGGCCCGCGGCGTAGGCGGCGCCCAGCGCGGTGGTCTCGGCGATTCGGGGGCGGCTGACCGGGACGCCGAGGACATCGGCCTGGATCTGCATGCACAGGTCGTTCGCGGTGACCCCGCCGTCCACCTTGAGCACATCGAGGTGGACACCGGAATCCTGGTCCATGGCCTCCACCACGTCCCGGCTCTGGTAGCAGATGGCCTCCAGCGTGGCCCGCGCCAGATGGCCGCCGCTGTGGTAGCGGGACAGGCCGACGATCGCGCCGCGCGCGTCGGAGCGCCAGTACGGGGCGAACAGCCCGGAGAAGGCCGGGACGAAGTAGATCCCGCCGCTGTCCTCGACCGTGCGGGCCAGTCGCTCGCTCGCGGCCGCGTCGTCGATGACCTTCAGCTGGTCGCGCAGCCACTGCACGGCCGAGCCGGTCACCGCGATGGAGCCCTCCAGGGCGTAGACGGTGGGGCCGTCGCCGAACCGGTACGCCACGGTGGTGAGCAGCCCGTTGTGGGAACGGACGACTTCGGTGCCCGTGTTGAGCAGCAGGAAGTTTCCGGTGCCGTAGGTGTTCTTCGCCTCACCGGGCGCGAAGCAGACCTGGCCCACGGTGGCCGCCTGCTGGTCGCCGAGCACACCGGTGACGGGGATGGCGGTGCTCAGCGGGCGGGTGGTGCGGGTGTGGCCGAACGCCTCGGGGTGGGCCGAGGGGTTGATCGTCGGCAGCATCGCCCGGGGTACGCCGAAGATCTCCAGCAGCTCGTCGTCCCAGTCCAGGGTCTCCAGGTTCATCAGCATGGTGCGGCTGGCATTGGTCACATCGGTGGCGTGGACGCCGCCGCCGGGGCCGCCGGTGAGGTTCCACAGCACCCAGCTGTCGGTGTTCCCGAAGAGGGCGTGGCCGCGCTCGGCGGCCTCGCGGACACCGTCGACGTTCTCGAGGATCCATTGGATCTTCGCGCCGGAGAAGTAGGTGGCCGGCGGCAGACCGGCCTTGCGGCGGATGACCTCGCCGCGGCCGTCGCGCTCCAGGGCGGCGGCGATGGTGTCGGTGCGGGTGTCCTGCCAGACGATGGCGTTGTAGTACGGCATCCCGTTGCGCGGATCCCAGACGACGGTGGTCTCCCGCTGATTGGTGATGCCGATCGCGGCCAGGTCGGTGGGGGCCAATCCGCTGGCCCGGATCGCGTTCTGGATGACCGAGTTGGTGCGCTCCCAGATCTCCACCGGGTCGTGTTCGACCCATCCGGAGCGCGGCAGGATCTGGCGGTGTTCCAGCTGGTACTTCGCCACTTCCGCACCGTCGTGGTCGAAGATCATAAAACGGGTGCTGGTGGTTCCCTGGTCCACCGCACCGACGAATTCCGGCATCCTGCCGCCTCTCGTGAATCGTGGTTCGGCTCAGGTCTCGGGGGACGGGGTCTGGCCCACCTCCTGCGGCCCGGGCCCCAGCACCGGGAGGAAGGGGCTGACCAGGATCCGGTAGAGCGCCGCGCCGACCAGACCGCCGACAAGAGGGCCGATGATGGGCACCCAGAAGTAGAAGTTTCCGTACTGATCCCGCCAGGCGGTGCCATAGCCGGTGATGAAGCTGGCGAGGCGCGGGCCGAAGTCACGGGCCGGGTTGATGGCGTAACCCGCGTCGGTGCCCCAGGCCATGCCGATGGCGACCACGATGAGCCCGATGACGACGGCGGCGAGGTTGGCGCCCGGGGGCGTGTTCAGCAGATCGGTGACCGCGAAGACGAGCAGCATCAGGATCGCGGTGCCGATGACCTGGTCGCGCAGCGCACCCCACTCGCTGACCGGAAGCACACCGTTGCCGGGCAGGGTGGAGAAGACGAACTGGGTTTTCAGGGTGTGCCCCGGATCGGCCTTGGCCAGCACTTCGGTGTAGTTCCAGCGCACCAGCAGGGCCGCCACGAACGCCCCGGCGGTCTGCGCGACCGCGTACGGCAGGACCTTGTTCCACGGGAAGCCCTTGAACGCCGCCAGGGAGAGGGTGACGGCGGGGTTGAGGTGGCCGCCGCTGAGCCGGGCCGCGACATACACGCCGAACGTGACGCCGAGCCCCCAGGCCCAGGCGATGCTGTCGTGGTCGCCGAGCCCGCCCGCGACGACCTGTGCGACAACACCGCAGCCGAAGAGGATGAGCACCATGGTGCCGACGAACTCCGCGGACAGCTCGCCGATCAGCCCCGTCCTGTGCGCAACACGCTTCTGCTCGCTCATGGGGCCACCCGTCTCCGGCGCTTTGACGACCATCGTGGACGGGCCGGGTCCCGTCGGCTCGCGCAGCTGGGCCGATCGGGGCAACGTCACGGCACTCAGGGCTGTACGGGGAGGTGGGCGGCCCTGTACTACGGTCGTGGCCGCCTCTGCGGCCGATCACTTTCACCGGAGCTGAACACTCCGAACACTTTCGTGAGACAGGATCAGGAACGCGGATGCCGACAAGCGCAGCCCCCACGAACTGGGCCGGCAACATCACCTTCGGCGCGGCGCGGGTGCACCACCCGGCCTCGGTCGCCGAGCTGCGACGGATCGTCGGCTCCGCCGAACGCGTCCGCGCGCTCGGCACCGGCCACTCCTTCAATCACATAGCCGACACCAGCGGCGATCTGATCCGCCTCGACCGGCTGCCGCACCGGGTCGAGATCGACCCCGACGGCTCGCGGGTGACCGTCGCCGCGGGCATGCGGTACGCGCAGGTCGCCGAGGCCCTGCAGTCGGCCGGGTACGCGCTGGCCAACCTCGCCTCGCTGCCGCACATCACGGTCGCGGGGGCCTGCGCGACCGGCACCCACGGCTCCGGCAACGCACAGCGCAGCCTCGCGGCGGCGGTGGCGGGGCTTGAGATCGTCGGCCCGGAGGGGGACCTGACGCGGCTGAGCCAGGAGGCGGACGGGGACCGGCTGGCCGGGGCGGTGGTCTCGCTGGGCGGCCTTGGCATCGTCACCGGCGTCACCCTGGACATCGAGCCGACGTACGAGGTGGCGCAGTGGGTCTACGACGGGCTGCCCCTGGACCGGCTGGCCGACCGGTTCGACGAGGTGTCCGGCGCCGCGTACAGCGTGAGCGTGTTCACCGACTGGCACTCCGGGGACGGGGTGGTGTGGCTCAAGTGCCGCGCCGACCGGCCCGGTCCGCCCCGGCCGGACCAGCCCTGGCTGGGCGCCCGCCCGGCCGACGGCCCACGCCACCCGGTGCCCGGTATGCCGCCCGCGCACTGCACCCGACAGGCGGGCGTGCCCGGACCGTGGCATGAGCGGCTGCCGCACTTCCGGCCGGACTTCACGCCCAGCAGCGGCGAGGAGCTGCAGTCGGAGCTCATCCTCCCGCGCGACGCGGCGCCCGAGGCCTTCGCGGCGCTGCGCCGGCTGGGCTCCCGGATCGCACCGGTGGTGCTGGTGTCCGAGGTCCGTACGATCGCCGCCGACGACCTGTGGCTGAGCCCGGCGTACGGCCGTGACAGCGTCGCCCTCCACTTCACCTGGGCGCCGGACCGCGCGGCGGTGCTGGAGGTCGTCGCCGCGATGGAGGAGGAGCTGCTGCCGCTGGGGGCGCGCCCGCACTGGGGCAAGCTGACCGCGGCCGCGCCCGGGGACGTGGTGGCAGGCTATGAACGGGCCGCGGACTTCGGGCGGTTGCTGCGCGAGTACGACCCGGCGGGGAAGTTCCGCAATCCGTACCTGGACCGGCTCTTCCCGGTCGGGTGACGAGGGGCCCGGGTGACGAGAGACCGGGTGACGAGGGCCTGTCGGTACTGGGCCGAAGGTCCTTCGCGGGACCCCGGGCAGCCCATGTGGCCCGGGGTCCCGCCGCGGGAGGCTGGTCGTACAGGGCGGAGAAGGAGCCCGCGATGAAGCACCGCAAGATCGGCAATGTGATGACCGACGAGGTCGTACGGGTCGGCTCCGGTGCCTCGCCCCACGAGGTCACGGAACTGCTCGCGCGGTATCGCATCGGCGGGCTGCCCGTGGTGGACGAGGACGAGAAGGTCGTCGGCGTGGTCTCGGGGGCCGATCTACGAGCCGGGTCGGCCGCCCGAACCGCCGGGCAGCTGATGTCGCGGCCCGCGATCACCGTGCGCCCGCAGGACAGCGTGGTCGACGCCGCGCGGACCATGGCGCGGCACGGTGTGGAGCGGCTGCCGGTGATCGACGAGGAGGACCGGCTGATCGGCATCGTCACCCGGCGCGATCTGCTGGGGGTCTTCCTCCGCCCGGACCACGAGATCCGCGCCGAGGTGATCGACGAGGTGCTGGTCCGCTCCCTGTGGCTGCTGCCGCACGCCGTCGACGTCACGGTGACCGACGGGGTGGTGCGGCTGGAGGGGCAGCTGGAGCGGCACAGCGAGGTGCCCATCGCGGTGCGGATGACCGGCCAGGTGGACGGGGTGGTGGCCGTCGTCGACCGCCTCACCTACCGCGTCGACGACGCGGCACCGCTCAGCGGCGCACCCGCGGCGGACCAGAGCCAGGCGACGGACCGGGGGCGGGGGCGGAACGGCGGGCCGGGCTCGAGCAGGTGAAGGAGGTCCGGCATGTACTGGTGGTACGACCACGCGGCGAGCGGCTGGGGCTACACCCTGCTGGCCCTGATCACGCTCGCGCTGTGGGCCCTGGTGGCCCTGGTGGCGGTGGCCCTGTTCCGGCAGGCGGAGCACGGCCTGCACGGTCTGCGCATCCCCTGGTCCCCGGCGGAACGGGTGCTCTCCGAGCGGTTCGCCCGCGGCGAGATCGACGAGGACGAGTACCGGACCCGGCTGGCCGTTCTGCGCGGGCGGACCCCGCCGCCCCAGGCCGGGCCCGGGTGAGGACGGGAGGTCGCGACCCATGATGCGTTCCGGCACCTCACCGCTCAACGGCCGGGTCGTCGTGGGCTTGGACGGCTCCGACAGCGCGTGGGTCGCGCTGGACCGAGCGATCGGCGAGGCCCGGCGCCGCCAGTCGACGCTGGAGATCGTGCACGCCTGGCCGTGGGCGCAGACCGACCCGGTCGCCTTCGGCGTGGTCTCCGAGGCGCAGACCCCGGTGGAGATCGCCAGAACGGTGCTGCGGCTGGCGGTGGCGCGGGTCGCCGAGCAGGCCCCGGAGCTGCGGGTGGTGCCCACCCTCACGGCACAGGACGCGGTGCCGGAGCTGCTGCGCATCGGCAAGGACGCGGCGCTGACCGTCATCGGCACCCGCGGCCTGGGGGGCTTCACCGGGCTGTTGCTCGGCTCGGTCGGGCTGCGGCTGGCCGCGCACACCTCGCGCCCGCTGCTGGTGGTGCGGGGCGACATCCCGGCCGCGTACGGGCCCGAGGGCCACGGCAAGGTCCTGGTCGGGGTCGAGACGGACACCGACGAGGCCGCGGCGCGGTACGCGTTCGAGGAGGCGGTGCGCCGCAGCGCGCGGCTGCGTGTGCTGTACGCGGGGGCGCGCTCGCAGCTGTTCGGCGGCGATCATCCGCTGCCCTCGCAGGAGGATCCGGCGGCGCGGGCCGAGCGGGAGCAGACGGGCGCGCACCAGGTGGTCGCGGCGCTGGGCGAGGAGTTCGAGCAGGTGCGGGTGCGGGAGCACACGACCCACGGCGCCCCGGCGCCCGCCCTGGTGGAGGCCTCGCGCGCGGCGGACGTCGTGGTCCTGCCCGTCCACCGCCGCCCGGCCCGTCTTGGCATGCAGCTCGGCCCGGTCACCCATGCGGTGCTGCACCACTCCCACTGCCCGGTGGTGCTCGTCCCGATCGACCGGCCCGAGTGAGGCCGACCGGGGCGGGAGAGCCCATGCACGGTACGTGCCCAGCGGGGACAATTGGGTATATCAAGACTTAGGGGGCATATCCGAGGGGAAGCGGTTATGAAAGCACTCGTCTTCCACGGACCCGGGCGTCCCTCCTGGGAGGACGTTCCCGACCCCGGCCTCCAGGAGCCCGCCGACGCGATCGTCCGTGTCGACACCACCACCATCTGCGGCACCGATCTGCATATTCTCAGCGGCAATGTGCCGGACGTCCGGCCCGGTACGGTCCTCGGCCACGAGGCCGTCGGCGAGGTCGTCGAGACCGGCGACGACGTACGCACCGTACGCCCCGGGGACCGGGTGCTGGTCTCCTGCATCTCGCCGTGCGGCCGCTGCCGGTTCTGCCGGGAGCAGGCATACGGTCAGTGCCACGGCGGCGGGGGCTGGGTCCTGGGGCGGCTGATCGACGGCGCCCAGGCCGAGTACGTCCGGGTGCCCTTCGCCGATCTGTCCCTGCACCCGCTGACCGGCGCGGCCGACACCCTCGAAGCCGTGCTGCTGGCCGATGTCTTCCCCACCGCCTACGAGGTGGGGGTGTTGAACGCGGGGGTGCGGCCCGGGGACACGGTCGCGGTCGTCGGCACCGGGCCGGTCGGGCTCGCCGCGATCGCCACCGCGGAGCTCTTCTCCCCCGCCCGGATCATCGCCGTCGATCTGCTGTCCAGCCGGCTCGAGGCGGCCAAGCGGCTGGGCGCCGATGCGGTGGTGCAGACCACGGAGGGACCCGAGCCGCTGGTCGACGACCTCACCGGAGGCCTCGGCGCCGATGTGGTGATCGAGGCGGTGGGCACCCCCGAGAGCTTCGAGGCGTGCACGCGCATGGCGCGGCCCGGCGGGCGGATCGCCAACATCGGCGTGCACGGACGGCCCGTGACACTGCATCTGGAGGACCTGTGGATGCGGAATCTGACGATCACCACCGGTCTCGTCGACACCCGCACCACGCCCACGCTGCTGTCCATGCTGACCACCGGACGGCTGCCCGCCGCGGCGTCGCTCATCACCCACACCTTCGAACTCGACCAGATGGAGGAGGCGTACGACGTCTTCTCGCGGGCGGCCGACACCGGTGCGCTCAAGGTCGCGCTCGGGGTGCCCACCAGGCCGCTGGTGCCCACCGGGACGAACGGAGAGAAGTGATCGGACATGTCCGAACCAGCAGGACGGGACCCGGCCACCTCACGGCCGGCCGTCGGCGGCGGCAGCGGCGGTGACGTCGGACGGCGCGTGGCCCAGCGGCGCGAGCGGCTGGGGTTGAGCCGGGAGGAGGTGGCCGCGCGGGCGGGCACGGCGCCGGACTATGTGAAGCATCTGGAGGAATCTCCCACCACCCCCGACCCGGGCTTCCTGCTGCGGCTGGCCGCGGCCCTGGACACCACCGCTGTCGAACTCCAGGGCCGAGGTGCGGCCGGGCCGCCCGGCCCGGGCCCCGGCCGGGAACCCGAGCACCCGGACCTGGTGGAGCTGAGCCCCCGGGAGTGCTACGACCGGCTCTCGGCCCATGGCGTGGGCAGGATCTCGGTGTCCACCTCCCGGGGGCCGACCATCCTCCCGGTCAACTACAGCGTCGTGGACGACGCGGTGATCTTCCGCACCGCTCCGGAAGCCTCCCCGGCCGCCGCCGCGGGGTCCGAGGTCGCCTTCGAGGTGGACCATATCGACGAGGCGCTCAGGGAGGGCTGGAGCGTGCTCGTGGTGGGGCGGGCGCGGCGGGTCACCGACCTGAAGGCGGTACAGCACCTGGCCGGCCGCGCGTACGGCAAACCCTGGCCGGGTGGCAGCCGCGACCTGTGGCTGCGCATCGACCCCACCCGCGTCACGGGGCGCCGGATCCGCGTGCGCTGAGCACGGGGCTGGACACCGCGGCGGAGCCGCCGCCTGCCATTGCGGCGCAGCCCGCCGCCGAGGCAAGGAAGGAGGTCCCGGTGCATCGGACCTCGCACATCGTGAGTGATGTGATGACTCATACCGTCGTCGCCGTCGGCCGCGAGGCCCCGTTCAAGGAGATCGTGAAGACGCTGGAGCAGTGGAAGGTGAGCGCCCTGCCGGTCCTGGAGGGCGAGGGGCGGGTGATCGGTGTGGTCTCGGAGGCCGATCTGCTGCCCAAGGAGGAGTTCCGGGACAGCGATCCGACCCGGCTCGGCCAACTGCGCGACCTGCCGGACATCGTGAAGGCGGGCGCGGTGACCGCCGAGGAGCTGATGACCGCACCCGCCATTACGGTGCACGCGAACGCGACCTTGGCCGAGACCGCCCGGATCATGACCCACCGGCGCGTCAAGCGGCTGCCCGTGGTCGACGACGAGGGTCGGCTGGAGGGCATCGTCAGCCGTGCCGATCTGCTGAAGGTGTTTCTGCGCGCGGACGAGGACATCGAGGAGGAAGTGCGGCGCGAGGTCGTGTCGTATCTCTTCCCGGCCTCGGCGGGGCAGCCGGTGCTGGTGAGCGTGCGGGAGGGCGTGGTCACCCTCACCGGCCAGGTCAGAGACGCCGCCCTGATCCCCGCGGCGGCGCGGCTGATCCGCTCGGTCGAGGGCGTGGTCGACTTCGACAACCGGCTGACCGCCGTCCACCACGTCACCCGGCCGTCGTGACCGCCACGGCCCCGGCCGCCGACGTACCGTCGTGGCCTGCCCGCCGGTAGCCGGTGGCCGCGGCGGCTCAGCCGCCGCGGCTGCTCCAGCGCGGCTCGACCTCGGCCCAGGCCCGCTCCCACTGCGCGGCACGGCCGCGGTCCAGCCGCCACCGTACGACGCGCCGGCCGGCCAGGGTCACCAGGCATACGCCGGTGGCCGCCGTGGCGCCGGTCAGCGCCGCCCGGCTCTCGGCCTCCTGCTGGGTCAGCGGCTCGTGGACCAGTCGGCCGCGCGCGTCGATCCACACCACGGTCGACGCGCCCGCCGCGCGCCCCTCGCGTACCTGAGCGACACCGGTGTGGACCGTGCCGTCGGGCGCCTTCCAGCGCACCTTGGCGGGGACGCGGTCGGCCCTGCTGCCGTCGGCGCGGGGCGTCGCGGCGGGGGCGTCCTCCAGCAGCCGCGCCGGGACGCTGTGCCGCTCGGCGCGCTGCGCCTGCAGGGGCTGCTCCACGGCGGCGGCGGTGACCACACCGGCTGTCGTGCCGCCGACCGCCATCACCAGGCCGGCCACCAGCGCGACCCACGCCTCCACGACGTCCGAACGCCGCTTGAGCGGGTTGCGCCGCCATCTCCACCACAGCCGCCCCCGCGCCTTCGCGCTCATCGCCGCACCCCCTGTCGGTGCTGTCGCGTGCTGCTCGGCGGAAACCCGCCCGGCAGCGCAAGGGCTCCCTGTGTCGACCTTGCCACGCGCGGGCCGCAAGGGCGAGGGCCGGGCAGACCCGGCGGTGGGGACCATCGGCCCCGCCGCCCGACCGCGGGGACCGCGGGACCCGTTCGGCCCTGGCGCGGACTCCCGGGGCGCGCCATGATCGGTATCAGAGGGCCGGGCCACGACAGCCGTGCGGACGGAAGGCCGCCATGACCGACTCACCACACCACACCCCGTCGACTCCGAGCAGTCCGAGCAGCGCCACCACCCCGAGCAGCGCAAGCAGCCCGATCAGGGTGTTCCTGCTGGACGACCACGAGGTCGTACGGCGCGGGCTGCACGACCTCCTCGACGCCGAGCCGGACATCGAGGTGGTCGGCGACGCCGGAACCGTCGCCCAGGCGCTCGCCCGGGGCCCCGCGCTGCGGCCCGATGTCGCGATCCTGGACGTGCGGCTGCCGGACGGGAACGGGGTCGCCGTCTGCCGCGAACTGCGGTCCACCATGCCCGAGCTGGCCTGTCTGATGCTGACGTCGTTCGACGACGACGATGCGCTGCTGGACGCGATCATGGCGGGGGCCGCGGGGTATGTCCTCAAGCAGATCAAGGGCTCCGACCTGGTCTCCGCCGTACGCACGGTCGCGTCCGGCCAGTCGATGCTCGACCCGGCGACCACCACCCGGCTGATGAGCGCCCTGCGCGGGGAGAGCGCCGGGCCGCAGCCGCGTGACGAGTCGCTGGCCGGGCTCTCCACCCGGGAGCGGGAGATCCTGACCCTGATCGGCGAGGGGATGACGAACCGGGAGATCGGCAAGCGGCTCTATCTGTCCGAGAAGACGGTGAAGAACCACATCTCCCGTCTGTTGTCCAAGCTCGGCGTCGAACGCCGCGTCCAGGCGGCGGTGATCGCCACCCATGCGGAACCGCGGCACCCCGGCGGCCACTCCCCCCGGCCGGACTCCGCCCCCTGACGCCGTCCGCAGCCGCCCTCTGAACGCCGTCAGGCTTCCTGCCGCAGCGGAACGCTCCACACCAGCCGCGTGCCGCCGCCCCGCGGCACCTCAAGCGCCAGTTCACCGCCGCGCTGTGCGGCGCGCTCGCCGAGGTTCCGCAGCCCGCTCCGCCGCCCGCCCGCCGGAATGCCCACCCCGTCGTCGGTGATCGTGAGGCTCAGCCGGCCGGACCCGACGACCAGGGAGATCTCCGCGCCATCGGCGCGCGCATGGCGGGCGATATTGGACAGCGCCTCGGCCAGGACCGCGACCACGTCGTCCGCGATCTCGTACGGCACATCGGTGTCGACCAGCCCCTCCGTACGCAGCGAGGGCGTGAACCCCAGCGCGGGCACGGCCTCCTCGACCGTCCTGGCCGTACGCACCCGAAGCCCCTGGGCGGCCGGGCCCGCCTCGTGCGAGCGGAGACCGAAGATCGTCGATCGAATGATCTTGATGGTGTCGTCCAGGTCGTCCACCACCCGCAACAGCCGCTCGGAGCCCTCCGGGTGGTGCACGAAGCGCATGGTGGACTGCAGCGACATCCCCGCGGCGAACAGCCGCTGGATGGCCAGGTCGTGCAGATCGCGGGCGATCCGGTCGCGGTCCTCCAACAGCGCCAACTGCTCGGCGTCGCGCCGCCGCTCGGCCAGCTTCATGGCGATCGCCGCCTGACCGGCGAAGCCGAGCAGCATATCCGTCTCCACCGGGGTGAAGGGCGCACTGCCCGCCGCCCGGGCCAGCGACAGCACCCCCTGGACCCCCTCGCCGGTCCGCATCGGGACCGCCACCGCCGGGCCGAGGCCCGTCCAGCGCGTGGGGCCCAGCGTGATCCGTGGGTCGTTCTCGACATCGACGCTGGTGACGGCCTCGGACGCGAGGAAGGCGGCGCCGGCGAACGAGCCACGGCAGGGCAGCACCAGACCGCGGTGCGCCTCGGCGTCGGTGCCGTCCGCGAGCGCCATCTGGAGGTCGGCGGTCCCCTCGACCGGCAGCGCGAGCACCCCCAGGTCGGCCGCGAGGAGGTGCCGGGCATGTCCGACGATCAGCCCGAGCACCCGGGTCTCGTCCACCCCGGACAGCAGGCCCTGCATGACCTCCGCGTTCGCCTCCAGCCAGCGCTGACGGTGCCTGGCCTCCTCGTACAGCCGGGCGTTCTCGATGGCCACGCCGGCCGCCACGGCGAGGGTGGAAAGCACCGTCTCGTCCTCGCCGTCGAACTCCGCACCGCTGCGCTTCTCCGTCAGATACAGATTGCCGAAGACCTCGTCCCGCACCCGGATGGGCACCCCCAGGAACGAGTGCATGGGCGGATGCCCCGCCGGAAAGCCGTACGAGGCCGGGTGCTCGGACAGCTCGGCCAGCCGCAGCGGCTCGGGGTGGCGGATGAGCTCGCCCAGAATGCCGTGGCCGCACGGCAGCGCCCCGATCGCCGCGGTCTGCTCCTCGTCGACGCCCACGGTCAGAAACTCCGCGAGCCGCCGGTCCTCGCCAATCACGCCCAGGGCGCCGAACTCGGCGTCCACCAGCACCACGGCCGCCTCGACGATCCGCCGCAGCACGTGCGGCAGATCCAGCTCCCGGCCGACCGAGAGCACGGCCTCCAGCAGGCTGTGCACCCGGTCCGGTGTCCCCCGCACCGCGTCGATGCGCAGCTGCAGCTCGTCCAGCAACTCGTCGAGCTGCAGCCGAGGCAGATTCCTGGCGCTCTTCGCGCTGCCCATGCCCACCGGTGCCTCCCTCTCCTTACCGTAGCCGCGCACCGCGGGCAGTGAATGCTGTCCGGAGTCTTGGCGCGAAAGGGCGCGTTGGCTAATGTTCGGCCCTGTTGATTTCGGATTGGTTCGGCAAGCCCCGTATACCGGCTGAACATCGGCATCAAAGAAGGGTGGGCCGCCGATGCCCCTGCCCAGATTCCTACGCAGCTTCCGCCTTCTCTCCCGACTGATCCCGCTGGCCCTGGCCGGAACGCTGGTGGCCCCCGCCCCCGCCGCGACGGCAAGCCCCTCGGCGCCGCCCGCGGACGTGTACAAGCTCCTTGAGGACCCCGAGGTCACCGCGGTCGGGCAGGAGCCGGCCCACGCGCCGCTGACGCCGTACGACAACACCGCGGGCGCACTCAAGGGCGACCAGGACACCCCCTGGACCAAGTCGCTCGACGGCTCCTGGAAGATCCATATGTCCGATCGCCCCGAAGATGTCCCGAAGGACTTCTTCGCCGAGGGCCACGACACCTCGGGGGCGGGCTGGCGCAGCGTGAGCGTGCCGCACACCTGGCAGACGGACGGCCTGGACCACCCCGTGTTCCGCAACATCCCCACCGAGATGTACCCGGACGACCCTCCGAAGGTGCCGCACGACGTCAACCCCACCGGCGCCTACGTCAAGACCTTCGAGCTGCCCAAGAGCTGGGAGAAACGGCGCACATTCCTCCGGTTCGAGGGCGTCACCAGCGGCTATCTGGTCTGGGTCAACGGCTCGTACGCCGGGTACGACCAGGGCGGCTACACACCTGCCGAGTTCGACATCAGCGAGCGGCTTCACCCGGGCCGGAACACGGTCGCGGTGCAGGTGCACCGCTGGGGCTCGGGAGCCCATATGGAGGACTACGACCAGTGGCGCTTCGCCGGCATCTTCCGCTCGGTCGGCTTGTACTCCACCCCGGCGACCCATCTGCGTGACGTCACCATCAAGACCGACCTGGACGCCGCCTACCGAGACGCCCGGCTGACCGCCCGGGTCGACGTCGCCGCCAAGAGCGCGGACGGCCAAGCGGACGGCGTGGGTGAGCAGAAGGTCACCGGGACGCTGTACGACCGACTCGGACGCAAGGTGACAACGATGTCGGGAACGGTCGATCCCGGCGGCGGCACCGCATCAGCAACCCTCAGCGCCCAGGTGTCCGACCCGGACAAGTGGACCGACGAGACGCCGAACCTCTACACCCTCGTCGTCCAACTCCACGGCGCCGACGGCCGGGTCACCCACACCACCGCCCAGCCGGTCGGCTTCCGCGAGACAGAGATCAAGGACAAGCAGCTTCTCGTCAACGGCCAACGCATCCTCATCAAGGGCGTCAACCGCGCCGAGACCGATCCGAAGACCGGCCGTCACGCCACCAGGGAGCGCACCGCCTCCGACGTCTCCCTGATGAAACAGCTCAACATCAACTCCATCCGCACCTCGCACTACCCGTCCGATCCGTATCTGTACGAGCTGGCCGACGCGCGCGGACTGTGGATCGACGACGAGGTCGACATCGAGACCCACCACCACGACGGCTGCCCCGACGACTGCCTGGCCGACCGGCCCGAGTGGCAGAAGGCGTTCCTGGACCGGCTGACCGCGATGTACGAGCGGGACAAGAACCACCCCAGCGTCCTGATGTGGGACACCGGCAACGAGGCGGGCCTGGGCAAGGCCCACTACGCGATGGCCGAGTTCCTGGACCGTGAGGACCCCGCCCGCCCGGTCTACCACCAGCCCAACAACCCTGACGGCGACGCCCCGTTCGCCGATGTCTGGGGGCCGCGCTACCCCTCCCCCGCGGGTCTGGAGGAGAAGGCCAAGGCCACCACCAAGCCCATCATCATGGGCGAGTACGCCCACGCCATGGGCAACTCGCTCGGCAACTTCCGGGAGTTCTGGGACGTCGTCCGCAAATACCCCCAGGTCCAGGGCGGCTACATCTGGGACTGGGCGGAACAGAACATCGCCCAGCCGCTGCTCACCACCCCCGACTCCTCCGGCAACGACATCCTGTCCTACGTCTCCGGAAAGCCGGACCTGGTGGCGGGGTACCGGGGCAAGGCGCTGAAGCTGTCCGGGCTCGACGACTTCGTCGAGGTCTACCGCGATCCGAAGCTGGACGCGGTGTCGGACGGGCTCACCCTGGACGCCCGGGTGAAACCCGCCGGCTGGACCGGTGCCTTCACCGTGATCGCGAAGGGCGACCACAGCTACGCCCTCAAGATGCGCGACAAGGACACCCTGGAGTTCTTCGTCTACGGGGACGGGGAGTGGCACACCGTCGCGGCCGATGTCCCCGAGGACTGGTACGGCTCCTGGCACCGCGTATCCGGCACCTTCGACGGCTCGGCGCTGACGCTCTACATCGACGGCGAACGGGCCGCCGCCGCCGACTGGAGCGGAAAGGTCACCTACTCCGCCCAGCCGGTGAACATCGGCCGCAACCCGGAGACCGACCAGGAGAACATCCGCAGCCGCATGGCACACGGCACGGTCGACCAGGTCCGCGTCTACCACAAGGCGCTGAGCCCCGACCGGCTCGCCGCCGACCCCAGCTCGGAAGCAGTGCTCGCGCTCGACTTCGACCGGCTCGACCACAAGGGGGAGTTCCTGTCCTACGGATCCGGAACCGGCGGGGTCGACGGCGTGGTCTCCTCCGACCGCACCGTACAGCCCGAGGCCCGCACCATGGCCGCGGTCCACGCCCCGGTCCGGATCTCCGGCCCCGAGGCCGCCGCGGGGCGGATCGACGTGCTGAACGAGCGCTCCTTCACCGGCACCGACGACCTGCGGCTGCGCTGGCGAATCACCGAGGGGGCCAGGACCCTGGCCCACGGGACCCGCTCCATCGACCTCGACCCCGCCGAGCGACAGCGCATCCGGCTCCCGAAGCCGCCCGCCAACCCCAAGGACGCCGACCGGCAGCTCACCGTGGAGGCGGTGCTGGCCGAGGACACCGCCTGGGCGAAGGCCGGGCACCGCGTCGCGGTCGAGCAGTTCGACATCGGCGGCGCGCAGCTCGCGGGCACCACACCCGCCACGGTGCCCGGCAGACTGACCACCAGCACGGCCGACGGCCGGATCACCGTCACCGGGAAGGACTTCTCGTACGGGTTCGACCACGCGAGCGGTGAGCTGGTCTCGATGCGGGCCGACGGCCGGGAACTGCTCACCTCCGGCCCCGAACTCGACGCCTGGCGCGCCCCGGTCAGCAATGAGATCGGCTCCGAGGAAGGACCGTGGCGCGAGGCGGGCCTGGACCGGCTCCGGACCGAGCCGGGCAAGGTCACGGTCGCCGAGCGGGGCGGCGAGGTCACCGTCACCGTGCCTTCCTCGGCCGCAGCGCCCGGCACCGAGGACTCCTCCTTCGCGCAGACCCTCCGGTACACGGTCAGCGGCACCGGGGAGCTGCGCCTGGACCACCGCGTCGAGGCGCGGGGCAAGGCGCGCACGGTGCCCTACCTGCCCCGCATCGGGCTCTCGCTGCGGCTGCCCGAGCGGTACGACACGTTCACCTGGTACGGGCGCGGGCCGCAGGAGAACTACAACGACCGCGAGGACGGCGCCCCGGTGGGGGTGTACTCGACGGACGTGGACGAGCAGTTCGCGGGGTACACCAGGCCGCAGGACTACGGGAACCACGAGGACGTCCGCTGGGCGTCGCTGTCCGACGGCAAGAGCGGTCTGCTGGTTTCCGGCTCGGGCTCGGGCTCCGGGGGCTTCTCGGCCGGGGTCACGCCGTACACCGGCATCGACCGCGCCGCATACCCGTTCGCCCTCCAGAAGGACCCCGGCGGCAACACCCTGCACCTGGATCACGCGGTGAGCGGCGTGAGCGAGACCTTCCACACCGTGCTGCCCCAGTACCAGGTGCGGCCGGCACGGGAGTACGCCTACACACTCCGGCTGCGCCCGCTGACCCGCGCCGAGGCCGGCACCGGATCTCCGCGCGGACCAGTCGTCTGCGCCCCCGAGGCCGAGCTCACCGCCACCGACACGACCGTGCCGGCCGGCGGCTCCACCTCGGCCGAACTGACCGTCACCAACCCCTGCGACACCCCGCTGCACGATGTCACCGCGGCCTTCGACCCGGCCGACGGCTGGACGGCCGAGCCCGGTTCCGCCGAGCTCGACGACCTCGCTCCGGGCAGGACCGCGACCGTACAAGCCAAGATCACCCGCGGCGAGAACACCCCCGACGGGCTGCGGCCCGCCGTCGCCGCGCTCCGCGCGACCTCGGCCGGCGGGGCGCGCGTGAGCGCCTCGGCGTCGGTCGACCTCGACGGCACCCCTCCCCCGCCGCGCGGCGAGGTCTCCGTGTCCACGCTCGACTTCATCACCGCGGACAACGGCTGGGGCCCCATCGAACGGAACCGCAGCAACGGCGAGTCCGCCCCCGGCGACGGCAAGGCGCTCACCATCGGCGGCAAAACCTACGAGCACGGCCTCGGCGTGCACGCCGACTCGACAGTGGAGGTCTTCCTGGGCGGCAACTGCTCGACGTTCACCGCCGAGGCGGGGGTGGACGACGAGGTGGCGGGCGACGGCAGCGTCGCGTTCGAGGTCTACGCCGACGGCGAGCGGGTCCACCGCGGCGACGTCGTCACCGGCGCGGACGCCGCCGTGCCGATCGAGGCCAAGGTCGAGGGCGCCCAGGTGCTACGCCTGCGGGTCACCGACGGAGGCGACGGGAACGCCCACGACCATGCGGATTGGGGGGCGGCGGCAGTGCGCTGCGGCGCGGCCTGACGCGGGCTGTCCCGGCCCACCCCATGGACCGGGACGGCTCTTCCTCACCCCCGGTAAAAAAACTGCTTGATGGAGTACTTGCTCGAGATCAAGCACTTTCAAAACACCAGGGGTGTCCGGGCTCCAGACCGCCCGCCACCCGCGGCGCGCCACCCGGCAACGCACCGGAGCCGCCCCCCTCCTCACCCGTAGCCCGCCGCTTTGCGCCAAAGGCGCGCGCACCCGGCGACCGGGAATGCCGATGCTTCTATTGGTGTCAAGCTGTTTGGGTGAGGTTGTTTTGTGTGGTGTGTCGGGTGGTGAGGGTGTGGTAGAGCTCGCGGGTGAGGT
>NZ_JBSFMM010000052.1:0-56132 GCF_053599555.1 Streptomyces sp. NPDC000941 | reverse complement strand
CCGCCTCGCGGTCTTCCGCTGGGCGACCCGCTACAACATCCGCCGACGGCACTCCCGCCTCGGCCAGATCAGCCCGATCACCTACGAACAGCGATCAACTAATAAGCTGGCCACCGCCGCATGACAACCGGTGTCCACAATCATGGGGAAGCCCCCTACATCTTCCACGGCACCGTCACTGTCGCTTCGATCCGACTCTGGCTCCGCCCACGACCTCCGCCGGATCTAGTCGCCGGTCGTGCCGTCGAGCATCTCGCGCAGGATGTCCAGGTGGCCGTTGTGGCGGGCCGTCTCCTCGGTGAGGTGGAGGAGGATCCAGCGCAGGTCGACGTGGAGGCCGTTGCGCACGGCTCGCTGGGCCTGCTTGTCCAGGCCGTTCCCGGCGACCAGTTCGCGGTAGTGGGTGCTCTGTTCGGCGTATTCGTCGAGCAACTGCGTGAGCGGGAAGTCGACGGCGATACGCATCTCGCGGTCGGGGTCCTCTTCGGTCCAGGGGCCCCGGTCCTCCTCGCCGAGGAAGACCACTTGGAACCAGTAGTACTCGACCCAGCGGAGGTGGTTGATCACTCCGCTCATGGTCATCAGCGGTGAGCCCGGCAGGAGCGCCTTGCGTGCGTTCTCCGCAGCGACGCCATCGCACTTGGCGCGGGCGGTGTCACGTGCGTAGTCGAGAAATGTGGTGAGCTGGGTGCGTTCGTCCCACGCGGGCGGCGTGTCGTCGATTCTGGTCATCGCGCGAAGCGTCCCCGATCACCGCGACCGATGTCGAGGCATTTATCGACGGACCCAACCTGCTCCATCCAGCTCCTTGTCCGGCGGGTCGCTACAGCGATTCAGCGCCGGTGGGCCGCCCGGCATGATCCGCCGGACAGGCCCTAGCGAGGAAGAGAGGCGAACCACAGGTGGTCCGCGGGTCCGTACCCTACTCGCCCTTGTAGTTGGCGTCGTAGCACGGCGTTTTCATGGCGCAGGACGAGAAGTTCGGCCTCCTTCGAGGTGTCCCGCCGTAGAAGCACCGTCGGGACGGCGAGAAGGCGTCGAGTCACCTGGTACAGAAGCGACACGATCATCTCACCATGGTCGCAGCTCTCTGCACGCCGGGTGGGGCGCTTGACCAGCAGCGATGAATAGCGGAGCCCCACAGGCATCGGCTGGCGGTAAGGCGCCGAGTGATGGAGCCCGTCAGCCAACGCTCCGCGCAGTGCCTGTCAAGGTTCGCCGAGATCCAGGCTCGAAGCCGCACTCGGATCTGCAGGTGTGTGCGGGGCCGCGACTCAGCGAGAATCTGCGTCGGGTGCGCTTGTGGGAGCACTGCGTTGACACTTGACGACTGCCGTCTACGGGCTCGTAAGGAGCTTGACAGCGGGCCAGATCTGCAGGAGTATTAAAATGGAGCATAAGAGGAGAATTGCCGCGCGGCTGGGGGTCAAGGGGTCGCAGGTTCAAATCCTGTCGTCCCGACCAGCGTCGTCGCAGGTCGGAGGCCGTTTCCGCGGGTAGCGGAAGCGGCCTTAACCGTTTCCGGGCGGGGAGCAATGGGGAGCCCTCTGGGAGCCCTCGTGCTCCCAACTCGCAGACGTGTCAACGGTGCCCGATTCGTCCGTCACCCGATCCGGTAGACCTACAGCGCCGTACCGCGCCCTCACGCGCCGTCGTCAACCATAGGCCCCCGACGTCACCCCACCGATTCGGATGCCCTCTGCATCGAGAGGCATAAGGACCCCTTGTTGGCGCTCGAGCACCTTTCACGGTGGGAGCACGATCTCGTGCTCCCACCGTGAAAGGGGTAGGGCGCACCGCTGCTGATCTCTCCTGGCAGGTTTCCGCAGGCAGTCCGTTCGTGGGGCTTTCGGCCGCGGTGGACGACCTGCGTCAAGGGGCGGCAAAGCCCCTTGTCGTCCGCCGGCAGATAGGGCACTCCCAGGGTGTGAGTGCTGTATCCGGTTCTGGAGCGCCGTAACGAGACAGCCGTGCTGGGCCTTGTCGGAATAAATAGTGTGCCAAGCGGGTGAAAGTGATGGCACCGATGAGTGCAAGTGCTGGGTCAGTGGTCAGGGGAGACCGCATACCGGCACTGTTGCGTTATCGGGGCGTGGGTGTCTGACGGCGCGTCGGGGCCTGGTGGGCCTGGATGCCGGCCCGCGCTCAGGCCGCGGTGGGCCGACCGGCGACGCCAGTGACCTACTCTCGGATGGCGAAGCGGATGCTCATCTCGGCCCGGTATTCGGGGCGGTTATGAGATGGTGGGGGCCGGAAATGGGGTGAGATGCCGCCAAGGTGGACAGGAACCGGTGGGCCCCGCCCACGGAGCGGAAGCCTTGCATTGCGCGTTCGCGCTGCCTCGTCGGCTGACGGCTGCTCTCCGCCCGGTTGTTCAGGTGGTTCGACTGCCGTGCTCCATGGAGGGTATGACCTCGTGGTGAGCGGCGCCGTGGGAGCGGAGCTTGTCCGTGACGACCACCCGCGGCACCGCACCGGTCCTCTTGAGGAGCCTGCGGAAGAAACGCCTGGCCGCGGCCTTGTTCCGCCGGTCCTGTACCCGGCGTACAGGCCGACTCGTCCGCCATTACGGCCCTGACCTGGGAAAATCCCCTGGCCAGGGCCGTTGCGTGCCCCGACGGACTTCCTTCGCCTACCTGCAGTTTCCCGTGTGTTCCCGCGTGAATGTGCACCGGCTGTGCACGCGGTTGTGCGTTCCCCTGCCAGGGTCGGCAGGGGATCGCATCGGCTGACGACGCTGCGGACCACCCCCGCGTTGGCGGGGAGCACTCAGCAGCTTCAACATCAAGTCCGCCAACTGACGGACCTCCCCCGCGTTGGCGGGGAGCACCAGGTCACACGCGCCGACGGCGGCAGCTACACCGGACCACCCCCGCGTTGGCGGGGAGCACCTATACGACCAGCGCACCCGCAAGCTGCTCAGCGGACCACCCCCGCGTTGGCGGGGAGCACAGCGAGATCCACCCGGTGTCCTCGCGCCACACCGGACCACCCCCGCGTTGGCGGGGAGCACGACGGCGGCGGCTGCGCGCTTCTCGGGTTTCGGCGGACCACCCCCGCGTTGGCGGGGAGCACGAGGCGGCAAACCGCTTCCGCCTCCGGGGCCCCGGACCACCCCCGCGTTGGCGGGGAGCACTGGATGGTGGCGCTCCCGCTGTTGTGGGTGGGCGGACCACCCCCGCGTTGGCGGGGAGCACGTCAGGGCCTTGTCGTCGGGCGACCGGATGAACGGACCACCCCCGGGTTGGCGGGGAGCACGGGATGATGCCGTTGTCGTACTGGGTGATGTCCGGACCACCCCCGCGTTGGCGGGGAGCACTGCCGCACCTCGATCTCAGGGAGGTCCCACACCGGACCACCCCCGCGTTGGCGGGGAGCACCACTTCCGCGGCGCGGGCAGCCTCCGGTTCGCCGGACCACCCCCGCGTTGGCGGGGAGCACCCACAGCATCAAGCCGCCACCGCCGTACAGGACGGACCACCCCCGCGTTGGCGGGGAGCACGACGGGGCCGAGCACGTCGTCAGCGCAGCGTTCGGACCACCCCCGCGTTGGCGGGGAGCACACGAGCCGGTTGAGGTTCTGCGTCCGGTACTGCGGACCACCCCCGCGTTGGCGGGGAGCACACGGACGGCTCCCGACCGAATATCAGGGTGGACGGACCACCCCCGCGTTGGCGGGGAGCACCGGTACCTAGCCCTACGGGCGTCACCACGGCGCGGACCACCCCCGCGTTGGCGGGGAGCACTGGGACGCTCGGCGTCGTCGTGCCGCCCTTGCCGGACCACCCCCGCGTTGGCGGGGAGCACAACCCGGGTCGGCACCACTCGATCCACGACCACGGACCACCCCCGCGTTGGCGGGGAGCACCCGATCAGCAGGAGGACGCTGTCACACAGTTCCGGACCACCCCCGCGTTGGCGGGGAGCACGCCTCGGGGGTCTTGCTTATGTCCTCGACAAGCGGACCACCCCCGCGTTGGCGGGGAGCACGGGTGAAGGGGGCGTGTGTAATTGGTGGCCAACGGACCACCCCCGCGTTGGCGGGGAGCACGCTTCAACTTTCCTCCGGAA
The DNA here is from genome assembly GCF_053599555.1 of Streptomyces sp. NPDC000941. Taxonomy (NCBI): domain Bacteria; kingdom Bacillati; phylum Actinomycetota; class Actinomycetes; order Kitasatosporales; family Streptomycetaceae; genus Streptomyces; species Streptomyces sp. NPDC000941. Next base: position 52,061 of record NZ_JBSFMM010000052.1, on the reverse strand, counting down.
CCCGCTGAAGAGCGGACCACCCCCGCGTTGGCGGGGAGCACACCCTCCGGTAGGTGACATGGAGGTCTGGATTCGGACCACCCCCGCGTTGGCGGGGAGCACTGTATCTACCGCGGTTCCCCCGTCCCGCTCGTCGGACCACCCCCGCGTTGGCGGGGAGCACGGCCGAATCTTGATCTTGAACCGCGGGGGTCCCGGACCACCCCCGCGTTGGCGGGGAGCACAAGTACCAAGGTATCTCCGATACGTGATCTTGCGGACCACCCCCGCGTTGGCGGGGAGCACTTGGGGCGCTTGCCGGGGATGTGCACGATCGGCGGACCACCCCCGCGTTGGCGGGGAGCACACTTTGTGACCTGCAGCTTAGCGATGCCTTTGCTATCCCTTTACGCTTTGTGATTTGGTCATGCCTTCCCCTGCTTGGGTGTGTGGGGCCGGGGGAGTCGGCCGTTGTTGGGCTGTGAAGCGAACCAGGGTGAGGCCGTCGAAGTCCATCGGTGTACGGCGGCGTGTTCCTGCTGTGCGCAGGGAGAAGCCTTGTTCGTTGGCGGCGGGGTGGATGAGTACGGCTGCGCCGTCGCCGACGACTTGTGCTGCTGCGTTCCAGAGTTCGTCTCGTACCCGTGCGGAGACGGTTCCGACGAAGATGCCGGAGGTGACCTCGATGGTCCAGCGGCTCAGGGCGCCTCTGAGGTGATCGGGAACTGCTGTTGTTGCCAGCACCACCATGGATGCCACGTTAGAGGTCCTTCCCGGGGCCATGGCCATGGCCGTAATTGGTCCCTGCCGGGAGTGGGCCGGCCTTGGGATCCCAGAGGTGCACCATCTCGACGTCTTGCCGGTCGGGTGGGGGCTCCTGGTCGGTTTCGGGGGCGAGGAGCCACTGGAGGTCGTTGATGATCCGGGGCAGCAGCCGGTATAGCCGGAATCCGTCGCGGAGTTTGCGGCGGACATCGCGTTCTGGGTCTGTTGACTGGTGGAGGGAGAAGGCCAGGGGCACGGTGGTATCGGCTTTGTACAGGTCGGCGATGTCGTAGACGAAGGCGTGCTGTGTGCCGGAGTGGACGAAGCCGAGGGCGGGGGAGCAGCCCATGGCGAGGAGTGCGGCGTGCACGATGCCGTACAGGCAGGTGTTGGCTGCGGAGAGGGCGAGGTTGACGGGGTCCTGGGTGTGCCACTGGTCGGGGTGGTAGTTGCGGCGGAAGCGGCCGATACCGTGTTGTTGGGCCAGCAGGCGGTACAGGGATTTCATGCGCTGGCCTTCCATGCCGCGCAGTTGGGCGAGGGTGGTGCCGTCGGGGACATCGTCGTCGAAGCGGCGCTCGTACATGCGGATGGCGATGTCGAGCCGGGTGTCCTCAGTGGCCCAGGCGCGTGCCTGGCGTTCTACCCAGGTCGTGGTGAGGGAGTCGGGCAGGATGCCGGCGTAGGCGCGGACGCCGCCGGATCCGGTGCAGATGACGCTGGTGCCGTGGCGGGCGAGGGTTGTCAGGGCCCGGGCGGTGATGGAGGTGCCCGGGCCGAGGAGCAGGCAGGACAGGGAAGCGGTGGGTATGTAGACCAGATCGGTGCCGTTTTTGGTGTCGATCTGGGCGCAGACGCCGGTGTCGTCCTGGACGACGCGCACGATGTCCAGGTAGAGGAAAGACAGGGAGTCGGCCACTCGGGGGAGCATCGCGAGGGTTGGTGCGGCGAGGCGGGCCCGGGCGTCCTGGCTGGGTGGTGTGCTCAATCGGTACCTGCCGGGGCGAGGCTGAGCAGCCCGGCGCCGTATGGTTTGCCGCGGCCGATGCCGGTGATGACCGCGTCGGTGAGGGCGTGGGGGTCGGTTATGGTGGCGATGCCGTCGTACCGGATGAGCTGGTGTCGCATGGTGTGCTTCTTTTCGGTTTTGCCGGTGCGGCCTTTTGCGGATCCCAGGGGTGTGGGGAGCAGGGTGTGTACGTTCAGGCCGGCGGTTGCGGCGCGGCGTGTCCACCATTGGTCGGCCTCGGCTCCGCTGAGGGGGAGGATCCGGCCCCGTTTGTTGCGTTTGTCCTCGGAGTCCGTGGGCGGGGTGTCGGTCTTTTCCAGGGGGAGCCGTTCGCGTTTGGCGGGGTTGGCGGCGATGCGATAGCGGACCGGCAGGCCGGCTTTGAGTGCTTTGAACATGGGGGCGAGGTCCTTGACTTCGCCGTTTCCGTATCCGGTGGGCAGTCCGGCCAAGTCGATGGGACAGGCTGCCTGGACCAGCAGGGTGCTGCCGTGTTGGTCTTCCTCCAGGCGGAACAGCAGGCCAGCTTGTTTGCGCGCTGCTTCGCCGAGTCCGTCGGGTACCAGGTTCATCAGTGTGCGGTGGAGTTCTGCTACATCTCGCAGATCCCGCTGGACGTTGCGGCTGAATGGGTTGAGCCGGATGCGGGCGAGGTAGGCGGTCATGATGCGGCAGCCCCCAGCGCGTAGGAGATCAGCCTGTCGCTGAGGTTTTCGTTGGGGGCGACCAGGAGCGAGGTCGGCACTGGCACCTCGGTTTTGTACAGGCGTCGTGTTCCGTAGCGGCGTGCGTGCGGTGCGAAGCTCTCCGGGACGTCGGCGACCTCCAGAACCGTGGTGGCGCCCACGACCTCAGTGTCGTGCTGTACCGACTCCCAGGGGTGTTCGTGGAGGAAGTCCACCAAGGTGGTGCCGGCGGGGGCGCGGTCGGCTGGGTTGGTCCCGGGTGGTTCCTCGGTCGGGGTGAGCGGCACTTTGGTCTTCAGTTCTTTCACGGGGTCGGTGACGTGGGTGCGTAGGAGCAGGGGTTCGTCGGGCACGCAGGAGCGGCGGCCGAGGTAAGGGGCCCAGTGGGGGCGTTCCAGTGCGTCGGCGATGCATGTGATGTCGGAGTCGGGTCCGGTCACAGCGACGACGAACACCGCGTCCGCGAGGTAGTGGCGGCGGGAGATCACGGCGGCTCCTTTGCGTTTGCCGCCGCTGGTGGCCACGGTCTGCTCCGGGCTGAGGCCGCCGCCCACGGTGTGGTAGTCGACGAGCCGGCGCCCGGGGCGGTCGACGCGGATGGTGAACTCCAGGTCGGCGTAGTGTCCTGGATTCGCCGTGCGGTCGCGACCTTGCGCGGCGGCGAACATGCCGCACAGCGCCGAGCGGGTGGGGAACGTGGCGCTGTCCCGTACGTTGAATGCCGAGCGTTCACCCCAGGATTGCAGGGGGCCGGCCAGCCGGAGTAGGAGACCGCTCCTCACCGCTGTTCCTCTTGGTCGTCGGGGAGGGCGGCGACGGCGGCGTCGATGAGGCCGGGGAAGGAGACGTAGCGGTCGCCGAGACCGTCGATACCTGTGTCGTCGATGCCTGCGTGCCCGTGGAAGGTGAGGCCGCGGCTGGCGGTGAGGCGCTCGACCTGCTGCGCGTAGGCGGCGAGAGCTTGCCGTGAGGGGGTGGAGTAGCCGCCGTTGCGGTCCGCGGCGACGGGGGTTTCGAAGGCGGCGGCGAAGGAGACCGGCCGCCGTGCTCGTACGGCCAGATAGGCCAGGTCGGGGATGGTGTGCGGGGCGGTACTGGTCTTCTTTGCCTGGGGCAGGGACATCAGGAACTGGTCGGCGAAGGCGCCGATGAGCACGTGGGCCAGTTTGCGGTCGTGGTCGAGATTGCGCAGCAGGTCATCGAGGTTGACCGAGGCATAACGGTAGAAGACGCCGGTGCTGAATTCCGCAGTGCTCAGGTGTCCGCTGCCGCTTTCCGTCTCGCCCGCTTGACCGAGCCAGTCATCCACTGCCGTGAAATAGTCCCGCTGGGGCTCACTGGCGTGGGTGGTCATGGCGTGGGCGACCTGGGCGGCACCGTCTACATTCGCGCCGGGCAGTTCGGCCAGCATGCGACCGAAAAGGCTGATGGATGCGGTGCGGCTCTTCAGGATGGCGACGATCTTGTCCGCGGGCAGGATCTGCCCTGCCTTGTCTTTCTTCGGGGCGGCCTTCTCCAGGTCCGCACGGTGCTCCTGGCACAGGGTGGTCAGTTCGGTGATGGCGGACTCGGGCAGAAAAAGGAGGACGGAGGTGTGGCCCTCCTTTTCTGTTTTCAGTCCCTTGCCGACAGCCGAGGCGGTCTGTGTCCAAGCGAACTCGGCGAGGTCTTCTGGCCAGCCGGACTGTCGCAGTGCGGCTTTGAGCTTGAGCGGAAGCAGGCGAGTGCGGGCAGCGTACTCGCCCAGTTCCTGTTCCACGCCATGGCGGATGACCCGCTTCCAGGACTGGCTGGAGACTCGGATACGGTTCGCCCGGCCGTACCGGACGGTTTTGGGCGAGCCGAGGTCGTCACGGTTCAGGTTGGCCGCGGGGATGCTCTGCACCGCGTGCAGGTCCAGATAGAGGCTCATGAAAGGAATCCTTACTGTGCGGAAAGGTGTGCAGCGGTGACTGCTCGTTACGCGTGACGGGCGTGCGGGGCGTCGTTCTTTTCGCTGGTGTGGAGAGTGCGGTAGTAGCCGTCCAACCAGCGGGTGGCGATGTGGTCGCGGTCGTGGTTCCACCACTCCAGGTCCTGCAGCAGCACGGCCCAGTCCACTGTGGCTCCGGAGTTCAGCAGGAGCCGGACCAGGGACGGCAGCCGGGGCAGGAAGGCGTCTGTGCTCTGCCGGGTGAGCAGATGGAGCTCTCCCTCGGCCGAGTCGGGTTTCAGCCCCTGTCGGCGGACCGCCTCCGCCAGGCTGACACCGAGATTGGAGCGCGGCCTTGTGCCTGCGGCACCCGCGTTGTCCTGCCGGTCCTCGCCCGATGAACGACGCTGTTGTTCACTGTCCTGTTCGCGGTCGGCTGCTGCCTGGGCGTCGGCGTCGCGGGTTCTGCGGGGCCGGGCGGCAATGAGCGAAGCCACGGTGTACCGGGCTTGGCGGGCGTCGGGGTGCATGGTTTCGGAGGTGAATCGCACCAGGTAGTGGTGCATGCGGTTGCACCGGATGTACGGCAGGCCCAGGCCGCTGCGGAGGTCGGCCTGGACGCGTTTGTCCTCGCACAGGTCCGTTATGTTCGCCGCGAACTGCCGGTACCGCTGACGCCGTTCTGCGGCACTGGCCTGACTCGGCGTGGGATCGGCGCTGGTGGTCATCGGGCGGGGCTCACTCCTCGATCAGGTAACGGCTGGGGGTTTGCGGGGACTGCTTTCCGCAGGACTGCTCGGGCATGGTTGAACGCCTTCGCCGCCCGGATATCGTTGCGAGCCAGGCCCATGGCATGTGTGAGGCTTTCCTCAGCAGCCTTGAGGAAGGCGGGGTGCGGGGCCACCTCCACGTCCGGTGTGACCATCTGCCAGAAAATCTGTTCTGCGGCGGACCAGTAGGCCGCGATGGCCGGCGGCGTCCAGGGGCCAGGATTCTTCATGTCGGTCTTCCCACCGCCGGACTCGGTCCAGGCCAGCTTCGCGGCGTACTCCAACGCGCGGCCGAGATCCTCGGCCGCCTGATGGCACACATGAATACGCATGGCCATGCGGCTGTCCTGCTCTTCGAGATACCGCAGAACAGGCGGGGTGGTGGCGGCATACCACCCGAAATCCTTCTGCTGGCCGTCCTGATCGAAACCGTAGGCCCGAACCCGCAGGGATTCCCGCAGCTTGGGAGCGAGCATGGCCAGATCCGAGAAGACCGCAGGGCGTTGGCCGTCTGCGCCCTGCTTGAGCAACAGGGCGTCGACATCCCGCCACACCGCTCGGTCCTGGCTGGCAGGCCGCGGGTAGAAGTCGCCCTGTTTGTTCTGCTGCTGCACGACATAGGGGTCGAATGCCTTGTACGGGGGCTGGTGAGTGGACCAGGTGATATAGGCATCGGTGACCTGGCGGCCGTCAGAGCTCGGGACCAAAAGGATGGCGTGCCGCGCGCGCCCGGTCAGCAGCCGACCCGGCCAGGTGAGCGGCGAGGGCCTGCCCAGCGGATCCGGAAGCTCGTCACCCTCCCAGGGACACACGTCTTCTGCGTCCAGGTCCTCACTGCCCTGCCAACGGGGGATGCCAAGGATGAGCGTGGTGAAGAGGTTCGGGCCCCAAGGGTGGAAGGAGACGGTCTTACGGAGGGGGCCGGCGTCTCCGTTGCCGGGCTTGGTACTGGTGATGCGACGCGGGGTGCACTGCCCGGCGGGGCCGTAGTACAGCTGTGCGATCAGGTGCCAGGCCGCCTCCGCAGCAGGTATCGGGACAGGAGCGGTGTCGGTGAAGTGCCCGAACAGCACAGCACCGTTCACACCGGTTGGGCGCCCCATGACCAGCTTGTTCACCCCCGAGGGGTTCGGTTTCCCCTTTGGGGTGGTGCACTCGTTGACCAGGCGCGGGTCCTGGAGAAAGGGGCGTTCCGAGCCGAACAGATCGAAGCGGTCCGAGTACGCCCCCAGGTACTCCTCCACCGCGCCGCGGTCGAAACCACCCTGGCCGAGCAGCCCATCGCGTACCTCGAGCCACTCCACCCCACTCTCCGCAACATCCGGGTCCGCGAGCCGCTCCTCCTTCAGCGATCCGATACGGAAAGCCATCGCGGACAGAACTCGCAGCAACCCCGAGGCCGCCGGCGGAACAGGCAGCTCAAGGTCCACAATGCGGTGCGCCTCATGGAACAGCTCATGCAGTCCCACACGAGCCGGTTCCCCACCAACCCTGCGGATCGGAATCCATGGCTCTTCAAGCAGATCGAAACGCGCAGTCATACTTCCTTCTCACTGGAAGATCCCTCCCCTAACCCCGCACCCGAGCGGCAGGCCGGCACGTAAGCCGCCTGGTCCAGATCTATCCGATGGCACTGACACTGCCCCTCGGACTCCCCAATCAGCTGCGGGGACCTTGAGGGGTTGTCAGGTACGGAGGAGGCCAAGATCGGGGTCGAGGCGGAACTCACCACGCTCAAGCCGGACGCCGCGAACGCCCTCGGCATCGACGTCGTGACGCAGCAACACCAGGTCCGCGAGGAGAGGATGGTCGCCCCAAACTTCGGGGACATCCTGCTCGGCCTCCGTCTTCCCGATCCATGTCGAACGGACAGGGGTGGTGCGCCGCATGACCCGTCGAACCTCGGTTGCCGGGATCCGTTCACCAGGCTCTGGAACCGGCAGCGGATTTCCGCCCGCCTCGTCCAGCGTGAGCTGTCCCCCAGGCTGCCGGTAGACGCACAACACACGCAGCGAATCCGCGCCCAGGCGGGTCGTCGCTTCCCACTCGTCCTGTTCGAGCCGGTGCAACTCGTCCAAACCGACCACCTGGCGCACCCCAGGAATCACCACCGTACGGCCGACCGTCTCCAAGGCGAGATTCTTGCCCTGATAGGCGGACCAGATACTCGACCGCTCCGGGTCTTCCCAATCAAACCGGTCCGTGCGGTCGCCGTGGACCTCTTCGACCAGGTCCTGCACGTCCTCCGGGATTCGGACGGGTTTATCCCCCCGCCCCGCAAGCACTTCGGAGGTCTCCCGCAGCAAGAACTCGGGATACACCTCCCCCCAGTGGGCCGGGACCCCGCCGCCCTCGGATAACGGGTCCAGGACCACCAGACGCGGTCCCGCGGCCTTCGCCCATGCGGGCCGCTCCCGACCTCCCGGCCGCCCGTGCTCGGCCCACCACTTCTCGTGCCGCCAGCACCGCCCGGCCCGCTGCAGCAGCTGGGCGAGCGGAGCCAGATCGCTGATGACCACGTCGGCATCCAGGTCCAGCGACTGCTCCACCACCTGAGTCGCCACGACAATGCGCCGGTGCGGCCGGTCCCCTGTCCGCCCCAGCTGTTCGGCAATCGCCTCCGCACGCCGCTCCCGGTCCTCACCGGGCATGCGCGCGTGGAGGAGCATGAGCTCTGAGGCAGACAGACCACGCGCGACCAAGTGCGTCTGAAGCTCCTTGTACGTCTGCTGGGCGTCGTCGACCGTCGTGCACACCACCACGGCGCATCCTCCCTGCGGCCCCAGCGCAGGCTCCAACTCCCGCTTCATCACCACCATTCGGCTGCCGCCCGGTTCATCACTGGGCCGCCCTGTGTGCCGCACCGCGTACTGCTGGACCTTCAGCAAGCTGTTGCGCTCTCGAGCCTGCTTCCGCTGCATCGCTTTTGAAATGCTCACCTGAACAGGGCCGTTTTCGCCGAGGGCCGCCGGCACGAACAACCATCCCGGATACGGGGCACGGAACGACTGTCCACGCAGAGCACGACGGCTGTGCCCAGCGCCCTTGAGGTACTCCTTGATCAGCCGGTCACTGACCGAAACCGGCAACGTGGCCGACAACAGCACGACCGAACACCCGTAAGCGCCCAGCCAATGCAGCAGCCGCCCCAGCAGCACCTGCATGTACGGGTCATAGGCATGAGCCTCATCGATAATCACCGTCTTGCCCGACAGGCCAAGCAGCCGCAGAGCGTTGTGCTTGACCGGGAGAACGGCCATCAGCGCCTGGTCGATGGTGCCCACAGCGAACTGCGCCAGCAAAGGACGCTTCCCACCCCGCAGCCAGCGCTTCGGCACAAGCCCGGCACCATCCCGATCGCCAGCAGCCTGTGCCTGGTCCTCGCACGACAGCACCTCGGCACCGGCGTCCGCATCGACCGCACCGTAGGCGCTACTCAGCCACGCCATGCTGTGCGTCAAGGAAACCGACGCGCCCTCTGACACGCCCCGCGCAAGCTGCCGGGCCACGAAACCCGACACCCGCGCGTACATCCGGTCACTGGTCGCCATGGTGGGCAACAGAAACGCGATCCCCTGACTCCCGCTCGCACCGGAGAGAATCCGCTCGGCCTCCAGCGCCGTCTCCGTCTTACCGTCCCCGGTCGCCGCCGTCACCAGGACAATCCCCGGCCCGTGAACCGCGACAGCACCAGGCAGCTGTTCCATCAAAGACTGCTGGAGGGGATTGGGGCGCGCGAAACCGTGAACATCGGCGAACTCCTTACGCACCAATGTCACCGGCGCAATCCCAGCCTCAGCCACAACCCCGGGCGCCGCCGCACGCGCCAGACCTAAATGCTCCTCCAACGACACAGCAGGGCTGGCCAGACGCTCACGCAGATAGCTTTCCTGGCTCATCAACCAATCAGCCAGAATCACCAACCCTGTCACCAGCACCGCACAGGCCACAGAGCACTCAGAAGGCGCCACAGGAGCGCCCAACAGCGCATGGACGGCCTTCGCATAACGACTGCGCTGCTCATCCCACGCCGCGCCACCCAGCAGCTCCCGAAAGTGCGGGTTGAGAACACGATCCTGCTCCAACGCATGGAACCGACCGTGATGCCCTCCCACGACCTCGGCAGCCCGCCAGAGTGCGCAAGACTGTCCCGAATCCTCGTAGCCGAGGTCCTGAAGAAGCCCCGGAACACACTCCATCCCCGCTTGAGCATGCCCCACCCGCTCCGCTCCTGCCACACCCTGATCCCCAGCGAGGACCGCGCTCAGACGCTCCCAGCCCGCCCGGTCTGACGCCTGAAAACCAACAGAGAGCTTGCCAATGTCATGCAGCGCAGCCCAAAACGCCACCACCACCCGGGCCTGATCCCACGCCTGACCTAGCCCGAGACCGGCCGCAACGGTGCGGCGCTGGCCGTCCGTGAGGTAGACGTCCCACAGCGTCTCCGCCATGGCTGCTGTATCCAGAAGATGCAACACGAGGTCGTACGGCTCCCTGAGCCCACGCGACTTCCCCCACGGACTCGTGTCCAGCTCCCTCATAGCTGCTCGCATCGTCCACCCCCTGTCTGTTGCTCCGGAGACGATGCGGCATCAAAGCACAGAGGACTGACAATCGGACCGCAAACCGCTCAGACCCCTTGCCGTGCGCGTGTAATGTGCGCCCATGCGCCCCACCCGAGTGACGACAAAGGAATGGCAAAGACCCTCTTAACGTGCAGGTCAGAAAGTGTGCTCCCCGCCGACGCGGGGGTGGACCGGTCGCTCAGGGGCCACCAGCGGGCGGTGCGGGGTGCTCCCCGCCGACGCGGGGGTGGACCGGTCGCTGTACGGAAGTCCGTACACCCCTGACTGTGCTCCCCGCCGACGCGGGGGTGGACCGCCACACGGCCAACCGCGAATCCCCGCCCGCCGGTGCTCCCCGCCGACGCGGGGGTGGACCGGCAGCTTCGGCGCGCTCCCGCTCCACCTGCTCGTGCTCCCCGCCGACGCGGGGGTGGACCGTTCCCCCGCCGACGACTTGTAGTTCCCCCGCCGTGCTCCCCGCCGACGCGGGGGTGGACCGCACACCGCCCTGCCCGCTACCGGCCCGGACGCGTGCTCCCCGCCGACGCGGGGGTGGACCGGCCCGGAGAGACCCCCTCTCTGGGCCTTCCTGGTGCTCCCCGCCGACGCGGGGGTGGACCGATGCGGTAGTGCTCCGGATCATCGATGTCCGGGTGCTCCCCGCCGACGCGGGGGTGGACCGCAGCATGACCAGCCCCAGTCAGACATGGACCAGTGCTCCCCGCCGACGCGGGGGTGGACCGGTTCAGCACGTGGGCGGGCACGCCCGGCAGGAGTGCTCCCCGCCGACGCGGGGGTGGACCGGTGCTCAACCGCACGTCGAAGATCGACGCCTGGTGCTCCCCGCCGACGCGGGGGTGGACCGCTGGAGGAGTGGGTCGCCGTGCTCACTCCGCAGTGCTCCCCGCCGACGCGGGGGTGGACCGCAGACCTACACCCTCAACGCGGGGTCGATCTCGTGCTCCCCGCCGACGCGGGGGTGGACCGCGAGGTGATGTCACGGGGCCGGTGTACGTCACGTGCTCCCCGCCGACGCGGGGGTGGACCGATCCTCGGGCGCACCCGTCGCATCCAGCGATGGTGCTCCCCGCCGACGCGGGGGTGGACCGTGCTCGGCTCGGTAGACCACACCTTCCCCGTCGTGCTCCCCGCCGACGCGGGGGTGGACCGCAGCCGGGAATGTCGAAGCGCTGGCCGTGGGCGTGCTCCCCGCCGACGCGGGGGTGGACCGCAGAAGTACCCCGACAAGCAACTCGCGACGGCCGTGCTCCCCGCCGACGCGGGGGTGGACCGTACGTGTTCCGAACTCCGGTGCTGGCTTCAGGGTGCTCCCCGCCGACGCGGGGGTGGACCGTGTTCGGGAGGGCACCCAGCGCCTCACGGGCGGTGCTCCCCGCCGACGCGGGGGTGGACCGTACGTGTTCCGAACTCCGGTGCTGGCTTCAGGGTGCTCCCCGCCGACGCGGGGGTGGACCGCCAGCATCAGCACCCGACCGCCGCGGCCGTTGGTGCTCCCCGCCGACGCGGGGGTGGACCGGTTCTGGGAGGGACCCCGCTGTACTCGATGACGTGCTCCCCGCCGACGCGGGGGTGGACCGTTGCTGCCGCCGGACGAGATCATGGCCATGGCGTGCTCCCCGCCGACGCGGGGGTGGACCGCCAGTCACGTGTTTCTGGCGAAGGCTACAGAGGTGCTCCCCGCCGACGCGGGGGTGGACCGTGATACCGCCTTCTTGCGGGAACCTTGTAGGGGTGCTCCCCGCCGACGCGGGGGTGGACCGGACTACGGGCCCCGGATGATCCGGACGTGGACGTGCTCCCCGCCGACGCGGGGGTGGACCGAACCCCACGCGCTCCGGGCATTCCGGCTTGGGGTGCTCCCCGCCGACGCGGGGGTGGACCGATCGGCAACGACCCGCTGGCCCACAAGTGGGAGTGCTCCCCGCCGACGCGGGGGTGGACCGGAGAAGTGATCATGTTGACGAATTCTGCCGACGTGCTCCCCGCCGACGCGGGGGCGGACCGGCGATGAACAGAGGGCTCCTCGGGCATCCGTGGTGCTCCCCGCCGACGCGGGGGTGGACCGTCCCAGCGCCTTTCGGCGGGCGTCACCAGTAGGTGCTCCCCGCCGACGCGGGGGTGGACCGCGGTACGTCCTGCCAGCGCTCGGCCTGGTCTTGTGCTCCCCGCCGACGCGGGGGTGGACCGGAGCAGCTGGCCGCGATCCGGACCTGGGCACGGTGCTCCCCGCCGACGCGGGGGTGGACCGATGTCGTTCCGCGAGCTGGGCGAGGCGATCGGGTGCTCCCCGCCGACGCGGGGGTGGACCGCGAGACAATCGGCATTGATGCGGCGTCAGTTTGTGCTCCCCGCCGACGCGGGGGTGGACCGATCACCGACAGTCGGGAGCTCACCGCCCGTCTGTGCTCCCCGCCGACGCGGGGGTGGACCGCTTGGGCGTAGTACTGCTGGGCTAGACCGTGCGTGCTCCCCGCCGACGCGGGGGTGGACCGCCCTCCAACGCGCGCTTGGTGGTCGGCCAGTAGTGCTCCCCGCCGACGCGGGGGTGGACCGAAGCGGACGTCTACGACTGGCTGTACGAGCACGTGCTCCCCGCCGACGCGGGGGTGGACCGAACCACACCCGGGAACGTACGCGCCGTTCCTCGTGCTCCCCGCCGACGTGGGGGTGGACCGCATGCTCGGAGTGACTTCAAGATGCCGGAACTGTGCTCCCCGCCGACGCGGGGGTGGATCGGGAGAGTCCGGCGCCGAAGCTGCCGTCAACTCGTGCTCCCCGCCGACGCGGGGGTGGACCGCCGAACACACGGATGAGGTGGCGGCGGATGTCGTGCTCCCCGCCGACGCGGGGGTGGACCGGCCAAGCCCGGCCGTCCCAAGGGGCGCCCCAAGTGCTCCTCGCGACGCGGGGGTGGACCGGTCCGCGGTCCAGATGGCATGCCGGTCGTCGAGTGCTCCCCGCCGACGCGGGGGTGAACCGTGTTTCAACTCCAGCCGGTACGAACCACCGTGGTGCTCCCCGCCGACGCGGGGGTGGACCGCGGTCACCATGTACGCGGCGAACGTCGCCTCAGTGCTCCCCGCCGACGCGGGGGTGGACCGACGCGCCCGAGCGCCTCCAGGGCGAAGGTCTCGTGCTCCCTGCCGACGCGGGGGTGGACCGATGGTGGCCACCTACAACGGCGTTCCGCTGCTGTGCTCCCCGCCGACGCGGGAGTGGACCGGCAATGCCCGCAACTGGCTGTCCGATTTCAAGGTGCTCCCCGCCGACGCGGGGGTGGACCGTTCCCGAGGCGCGGCAGTTGCCCGGGCCGCAGGTGCTCCCTGCTGACGCGGGGGCGGACCGCAGCCCATCGACATGACCAACGCCGGGCAGCTGTGCTCCCTGCCGACGCGGGGGTGGACCGGAGTACATGCGCGGGCTCGGGGTGCCCACCCCGTGCTCCCCGCCGACGCGGGGGTGGACCGGCGAAAGCCCCGCCGGGGTTTGCCCCGGGAGCGTGCTCCCCGCCGACGCGGGGGTGGACCGACTGCGGGCGGAGGCGTCGGCCAGGTCATCAGTGGTCCCCGCCGACGCAGGGGCGGACCGCCGGAACGGGCCGGGCTTGGTGCCCTGCTGTTGTGCTCCCTGCCGACGCGGGGGTGGACCGCGGTTTGCGGCCCGCCCGGCGCCCCCGATGGGGTGCTCCCCGCCAACGCGGGGGTGGACCGAGTTCAAGGTCAACCGGCTCATCCCCGATCAGGTGCTCCCCGCCAACGCGGGGGTGGACCGTTATGGCGTCGCGGCACCTACGGCGCGCCCGCGTGCTCCCCGCCGACGCGGGGGTGGACAGCTCGCACGGATGCTCGACGCGCAGCCGGAGATGTGCTCCCCGCCAACGCGGAGGTGGACCGCCGAGTTGCGGCGGGTCCGTAACGCGGCGCGGGTGCTCCCCGCCAACGCGGGGGTGGACCGTACAAGGGAGTGCCGTACGCCTGGGGAGGCACGTGCTCCCCGCCAACGCGGGTGGACCGCCGACGCCTGCGCCGAGGCCGATCGGTACATCGTGTTCCCGCCGACGCGGGAGTGGACCGACCGCGATGGTGCAGGCGATCGCTGAGTACGTGTGTTCCCCGCCGGCGCGGGGGTGGACCGCGGACCAGGTTGATCACGACATCGGCAATGTGGTGCTTCCCGCCGACGCGGGGGTGTACCGACCCCATCCCCATGACGCTGGCGTACACGTCCGTGCTCCCCGCCGACGCGGGGTGGACCGCCGCCGGAGGGCGAGACCAACGCACCGGCCGAGTGCTCCCCGCCGACGTGGGGGTGGACCGCCCGACGAGGACGGCGGAGTCCGCCTGCTTGCGTGGCGTGGGCTCCGGCGTCTGCTATTCGGGCCGCTCCTCGCTGCTCTGCCCGTGCTTGAAGGAGTGGTGGCTGGGGTGGCGTGGGTGCTGACGGAAACGAGAGACGTGACGATCGGTCAAGGGCGTGGCCGAATGATGACTGTGGGGGCCTAGGCGGTGTCGTCAAATGCCACGCCCGCATCAGAGGCAGCAACTACGAGCTGGCCCTCGCACGCGGTACGGTCGGCAGCCATCGGCATTGTCATAGCCACCTGGCACCATGATCGGCGTGAGTGAGACAACTGAGCCTGAAGAGAATGAAGTTGCCGCTGTTCTGACCACGCCGGAGGAGTGGCGTGTCTTTCTGGAGCGATACGGCGAGCTGTACGTGAAGGTCCGTGCCGACGACAAAGAGTTGGTCGATCTGCTGGACGACAATCAGTTGGAAGCTCTGGATCAAGGGGAGCGGGTTGAGCCGTGGTTGGGTGAAGCCCCTGCTCGGGAGGAAGCTCTGGTGGCATCCGAGGAGCGGCTCGGAGTGCGGTTCCCACCGAGCCTGCGGGGATTCTTCCTGGCGAGCGACGGGTGGACGCGCCTGGATGCCTGGGTGGACGACGTCCATCCGTGCGGCCGCGTCGTGTGGATGCGGGACAGCGAGGCCGGCAGACGCGTTGCCGAGACCTACGACTCGATACCCGGCAACGAGGACGATGTTCAGTTGTTTCGCCGGTCTATCGAAATCGCCCGGGGAGAGGACTTCTGGCTGCTCGATCCGACCGACGTCGGGCCGGACGGCGAGTGGGCCGCCTACGAGTTCGCACCGAAGTACGGCGACACGACGAAGTACCCCAGCTTCTCCACGCTGTTCCACTCCGGCTACGAGAGCATGGAGGAGGATGAGGACGAGGAGGACATGGACTGAGTTGGTTCGTTAGCCTTCACGCCCACATCAGGAGTGATGCGAGGGCGACGGCCGCTTCGTAGGACTGAGCGGTTTTGTCGTACCGGGTAGCGATCCCTCGCCACCTGTCCCGCTCGGAAATACGATTCTGTTCTGGCCTGCAGTTTCTCCGCGCAGGGCGGCGGCCTGCGCGGCACCTGGGATGATCTGCCGATGCCGCTTTCAATCGTCACCACGCTGGTCCGGAACCTGATCAAGGTGCCCGCAGCGGTGCTGCGCAGCCGCGTGGCCAAGGACGCGGAGGTCTTGGCGTTGCGGCACGAGAACGCGGTGTTACGCCGCCAGATCGCCCGAGTCCGCTACGAGCCCGCCGACCGAATCTGGCTCGCTATCCTTTCCTGACTGGTCCCGCGGGAACACTGGCGCCGCGTATTCGCAGTCACCCCCACCACACTGCTGGCCTGGCATCGACAACTCATTGCGCGGAAGTGGACGTTTCCCCAGCACCGCCGCCCCGGCAGGCCGTCCACCGCGCCCACCGTCAAACAGCTCATCCTGCGCCTGGCCAAAGAGAACAGTACGTGGGGCCACCGCCGGATACAGGGCGAACTCGCACGCCTCGGCTACCCGATCGCCCCGTGAGGTTCCCCCGAGATGCGAGGAGAGGTGACAGCAGGTCAGATGGATCTCGTGAGAGGAGATCTGACGATGCCTGCCCCCAGGAAATACCCGCTGGAGTTGCGTGAGCGTGCGGTGCGGATGTATCGCGCGTCGGAACCGAAGCCCGTCATCCGCCGCCTCGCCGAGGAGCTCGGCGTGCATCACGAGGCCCTGCGCGGCTGGATCCGGCAGGCCGAGGCCGACGCCGGCGAGCGGGACGACCTGCTCACCACCGAGGAGAAGGCAGAGCTGGCCCAGCTGCGCCGCGAGGTGCGCGAGCTGCGCCGGGCGAACGAGGTCCTGCGGACGGCCTCGGCTTTTTTCGCCGCGCAGCTCGACCCGACCCGGCCCAGGTGAGAGCGCTCATCGACGAGCACCCGCACCTGGGGGTCGAGCCCGTACTCCGGGAACTGCACATCCCCTCCTCCACCTACTACCGGTGGTGCCGGGCCGAGGAGGAACCGTGCTACAGGAAACGCCAGGACGCCGGGCTCACCGAGAAGATCCGCCAGGTCCACGCGGACTCCGGCGGGATCTACGGCTCCCCGCGCGTGCATGCCGTCCTCAAGCGCGAGGGCGTAGCCATCGGCCGCAAACGGGTCGAGCGGCTGATGCGCCAAGCCGGTCTCACCGGCATCAGCCCACGCCGCACCGGCAAGGGCTTCACCCGCCGCGACCCGGACGCCGGCCTCGCCCCGGACCTGGTACGGCGCGACTTCACCGCCCCCGCACCGAACCGGCTGTGGGTCACCGACCTGACCATGGTCTCCACGCTGGAAGGGCCGCTGTGGCTGTCAGCGATCCGGGATGCGTTCTCCCGCCGGGTGGTGGCCTGGGAGACCTCCGCCCGCGCGGATGCCGACCTGGTCCTGACCACGCTGGAGTACGCCCTGGCCAGCCGCGAAGTCGAGCCCGGCACGCTCATTCATCATGCAGACCACGGCTGCCAGTACACGTCTATCAAGCTCACAACGCGATTGGTGCGGGCAGGAATTGATGCGTCCATAGGGTCGGTGGGCGACTCGTACGACAACGCGCTGGCCGAGAACCTATGGATGCTGATCAAAACCGAGGGCATCCGAGACCGCACCTTCGCCACCCGGGCCGAGGCGAACCTCGCGCTCTTCGAATACATCGACGGGTTCTACAACCCCCGCCGCATCCAGAAACGACTCGGCTACCTCAGCCCCATCGAGTTCGAGGAGAAGCACTACGCCAACCAGGCAACGACCGAACCGGTGAACCTGAAACCCCGCCAACCCGCCCTGACCAGCTAGTCAGCACCTCCCGCACAGCGGGGGAAGCTCACCGTCCACAGTCTGGGAGATCCTGCACGCGGCTGGCATCGATCCCGCTCCGCAGCGCTCCGGCCCGACCTGGCGTGAATTCCTCACCACCCAGGCCCACGGCATCCTCGCCGCCGACTTCCTCCACATCGACACCATCACCCTCAAGCGCCTGTACGCCCTGGTCTTCATCGAACACGGCACCCGGCGCGTTCACCTCGCCGGCGTCACCGCGCACCCCACCGTCCCGTGGACCGTCCAACAGGCCAGGAACCTCACCATGACGTTGGGGTGCCGGATGGACTCCCTGCGCTTCCTCCTCCGGGACCGGGACAGCAAGTACACCAGCGCCTTCGACGCCGTCTTCCAGGCCGACGACATGGAGATCCTGCTCAGCCCGCCCCGGGCACCGAAGGCGAACGCAGTCTGCGAGCGAGCCGTGGGCACCCTACGCCGCGAAGTCCTCGACCGGCTCTTGATCTACAACGAGGCGCATGCCGTGGAGGTGCTGACCGAGTACATCCGGCACTACAACCAGCACCGCCCCCACCAGTCCCGGCAGCAACTCCCCCCGGACAGTACCGAACTACCCGCCCTGGCCAACGTCACCGACCTCACGCCCCATCGAATCGAACGACGGCCCGTTCTCGGTGGCCTGATCAACGAGTACCGCCAGGCTGCCTGACCGAACGGCATCGCCGCAGTACACGGCATCGAATCGTATTTCCGAGCGGCACAGGATGCGCGCCCGTTCTGCCACGTCGCCGTCCGCGGCCTGTAGTTCGCCCGCGGTCTGGTCCAGGCGCTCCAGTTCCGCCTGCTCGCGCCGGGCGTCGCCCCAGGCGAACCAGCGCACCATCGCCTGCCGCAGGCCAGCCCAGGCGTTGGTTCCCACGGCCTGGACCACGGCAGCTCCGCCCGCGGCCGCCAGTGCGGTCAATGCCTGCTCCAGCATCCTGTGCCGTTCAGCAACGCATCGCTCCAGGTGAGTGGGCGGACCGGCGGTGGTTCGCGGCACTGTCCTCGCTGATACCCAGGTGTCACCAGGCACACGTGTTCCCCCATGACACCAGGGACGTTCCTCGGCTGGCATCGACGTTTCGTTGCACGCAGGCGGGACTACAACGAGTGCCGGATCAAGTCGGGCCCGCCACCGACAGGCCTATTGTCCGGTCAATTGGCTCATTGTACGGTCTAAGGGCGGCGCTGGTCGCCGTGCAGATCAGGCAGGAGACCGACATGACGAATCAGGCAAGGGCCCAGCCCGCTGGCACTCGACTACCGGCTGAAAAGGATCTCCGCCGTGGGAACGGCGTCGGCCGTTACGGGGCCGACGTGTCTTCAGTGAATCGGTGAAGGCGGGTCCGATCTCGCCCGTCATCGGCGTTCCGGAAGGCACCGGGCGCAACCGCGTCCGTACCGTCGTCGGCTCGGCTTGGCGGTCGCCCTCGAACCTGCCCGGCAACCGCGCGGGACAGGTCGCGAACGGCGTCCCGCCCATAAGCGCGGGCGCAGAACTGGCTGGTCAGCTCGCTCCTACCAGTCAATTGAGTGAATGTACGGTCTACCCATGACCGTGCCACTCTATGTACAGATCAGGCGAGAGTTCGAAGCGAAGATCCGGGCTGGGGCCCTGCCGCCTGGCTCGCGTCTGCCAAGCGAGATGGATATCTCCGCCGAGTACGGCGTCAGCCGTGCCACGGCCCAACGGGTCCTCAACGACCTGGCCGAGGCGGGACTGGCGATCCGCCGGCGGCGCCACGGATCGTTCGTCGCGGATGTGACGCGGCAGATCAATCTGCTCAACTTCGTCACCCCCACGGCAGCCGCAAAGGGGGCACCGGGCAGACACCAAGTCGTTTCGGCGCGGATTGTCAGGGCCGCCGACGCCATCCTGGCCCTCCCCGGTGCCTCCGCCGACACGGCCGTAGTGGAACTGGTCCGCCGCAAGCTGAACGTCCGCGAGGAGCCTCAGTCGGTCGAGCGGCACGTCGTGCTCTTCGCGGCCGCCCCCGACCTGCTGAACGAGAACCTCGAAGACCTCGTCACCCTCCCGTACTTGCAGCGCAGGGGAGTGCCGATCGACGCGATCCGGCTTTACCTCGACCCGGTGGCCCTCGACGAGCACGACGCCACATTGCTGCACAGCGAGACCGGAACGCCCGCGCTGATGAGGCGCAGGGAGCTGCGTGCCGATGACGGAAGCACCGTCGAGGTGGTCACGACCCTCGTCCGTCCGGGAACCGCCGAGTTCTTCCTGGAGCTTCCCGTCCCCGCCATATGAGCAGCGTGCCGCTGCCGGAAAGGAAATGTGCACACAATGAAGGTCATTATCATCGGTGCCGGCGTGCTGGGGGTGAGCGTCGCGCGGCAGCTTGCCGTCGCCGGCGAGGACGTTCTCCTGCTCGATCAGTGGGGAGCCGGCACCGGTACGACCGCGACCACATTCGCATGGACCAACTCCAGCAGGAAGCCCGACCCGGACTACCACCGGCTGAACCTCGCAGGGATGGAGGAGCACACCAGGCTCGCCGAGCAACTGCCCGGCATGCCGTCGTACTTCCCCAGCGGCGCGCTGCAGTGGGCAGACGCCACAAACGAGCAGCGGCTCGCCAACAACGTGGAACGACTGCAGGCCCTCGGCTACCCCGCACACTGGGTCACGCCCGACGAAGCAACGCGGATCGCAGGTGATCTCCGCATCCCGGCGGCCATCACGGGCATCGCACACTTCCCCAGCGAGGGATACGTTCTGCCGGACCTCTTCGTGAACAACCTGCTGGCGGACGCCGAGCGGCACGGAGCCACGTGCGCGATCGGCGAGGTCGTGGCCATCGCCGACAGGCCTGACGGAGTATCCGTCACCCTGGCCACAGGCGAGGTCTGCGCGGGCGATCGAGTCGTCCTGGCGGCAGGCCGCTGGACAGAACGCCTCGCCGCACGGGCCGGGATCGACGTTCCCATGGTGACGGATACCGGTCGCGGATCGCAGACCGTCGGTCTGCTCGGGTACGCCAGGTCCCCGGAACTCGACCTGCGCTGTGTGATCCACAGCCCCGGCCTCAACCTCCGCCCCGCGGCCGGCGGGCATACCGTCCTGCAGGCTCTCGATCTGAACGCCGACGTCGATCCAGAAGACCCTCCGTCCGCGGACGGGGACATCGCGAGCACCCTCGCTCGGCGGTTCTCCGCACTGCTGCCCGCCCCGGGCAGGGCACCGAAGATCGACCTGCGCGTCGGCTTCCGGTCACTGCCCGCAGACGGCCACACCGTCGCCGGCTACGCCTCCGCGCAGTCCCGCGTCTACTGCCTCGTCTCGCACAGCGGGGTCACCTTGGCGCCGATTCTGGGACGGCTGGTCGCGGACGAGATCACAACCGATCAGGAACAGGCCCTCCTTGGGGTCTTCCGGCCCACACGATTCACCGGCGTACGGAGCTCGGACATCGAGGTGGATCAGCACGCCACCAGTCTGGGCGAGCAGTAGCCGACAGCCCTGCGCCGCGATTCCCTTCACGGAAGGCCTGATGGCATGACAGCCAAGGACACCCGCGACACACAAACCAAGAGCAGAATGAGCAGGCTGTTCCGTGTGATCGGCGCGATCGAGCGTTGCCGGGAACAAGCTTCCCCACCCGTTCTGGCTCTTCTGGATCCTCGCCGCCGTGCTGAGCATCGCCAGTCTCATCCTGGCCCAGCTCGACGTTTCCGTCACGCTGCCGGAGTCGGCCGCGGGCCGGCTCGGGTAACTCGGCCCGCAGCGCAGCTGCCTCAACGTCTCCACCAACGATCCTGACTGGTGCGCCCGGCCGCGGGGCTCAGCGGTCCACGCGTTTCAGGTCGCGTACGGCTGGGATCGCCAGCATCAGCGCCCAGGCGGCGACCCCCGCGGCCGCGGACATCCACAGCACCGGCACTGCCCCGGCGACGGCGGCGACCGGTCCGGCCGTCGCCTGCCCCACCGGCTTCATCACAAGCGAACCTGCCGCGTCGTAGGCGTGGACCCGGCCGAGGATCCGCTGCGGGACGTGCGTTTGCACGCTGGTGTGGAACATGACGGCCCAGAACGCCATGCCCACTCCGCTCAGCGCGAAGCCCGTCGCGAGTAGAGGCGCGGGCAGGTCGAGGACCACGGTCAGCGGCATGAGCACCCAGGCGGTCATGGCGATGGCGCCGGCACGGAGCGGATGCCGTGGACGGAGCTTTATCGCGATGATCCCGCCGGCCACGCTGCCGAGGCCCAGGGTCGACATCACCAGACCGAACACAGAGGCCCCGTGCTCGGTGACTATCGCACTGTAGCCGAGGGTGAGGGTGGGGCCCGCGGCGGCCAGCTGGAAGAACATGAAAACGACGATGACGCTCCACAGCCATGTCCTGGCCCGGAACTCACACCACCCCTCGACGAGGTCTGTACGGAACGACGACACGCCGCCGCTTCCGCCCGCTGGCACCATCTGGACCGAGCGGAGCAGCAGCAGGCAGACACCGCTGACCGCGAACGTCCCGGCGTCCAAAGCGATCACGACCGCGGGTGAGGAGACTGCCAGCAGCAGCCCCGCCAGCGACGGGCCGACGACGATCGTGATCGCTTCAGCGACGCGCAGTGTGGCATTCGCCCTCAGAACATCCCGTGCGATGCGCGGTGTGATGCTCGCGACCCCCGGCTGAAAGACAGCCCCGCCAGCCCCCACCAGGACCAGTGGCACCAGGATCTGCCACAACTGCGGCGTGCCCAGCGCGAAGAACAGCGCGAGCACCGTCTGGAAACACAGCCGAGCCCCGTCCGCGATGACCATGAGCCTGCGCGCCCCGAAGCGATCGGACAGCACCCCGCCGAAGATGAGCAGCGCGGCGAAGGGCCCGATTTGTGCGGCCAGCGCGTAGCCGACGCCGTTCGCCCCGTATCCCGCCTCGACGACGGCAGCAGTGATCGCGACGGGGATCATCGAGTCGCCCAGAAGGGACGTTGTGCGGGCGGAGAAGAACAGCCGAAAATCACTGCTCCACAGTGGCGCATCGACCGGTGTGCCCTTGACGCCCAGGTCATCAGCCATGCCCTGTTCAGCCACTGCCGCCCCTTTATGGTCCCGTTCATGTCAACGGGACGCCACTCTCACTCGCTATCGGACAGGCTGTCAACGGAGTATGGCGTGCGCACTCTCGGTCGACTGCGGTCATGTCCGGGGACGCAGGGGACGTAGCCGCACCGCGTCGTGCCCTGTGGGTGCCGGAAACCTGTGTCACTCCTAGACGAGCAAGTCCGATGTGTGGTCTTCCCGTTCGCCGGTCTGTGATCATGGAGGGGCTGCGACGGAAGGAATTGCGCGTATGTCGTTCGGGTATGGCTTTCGCCCGTTGGCTCTTGGTGTGAGGTTCGTGTTTGAGCTGGTGGCACTGGTGTGCTTCGGGCTCTGGGCATGGGCTGCCGTGCCTGCTTCCCTGCGGTACGTCTCCGTTGTAGCCGTTCCGCTGGCCGTGGCTGTGCTGTGGGGAGTGTTTGCCACCCCAGACGATGCATCCCGGTCCGGAGGGACGGTGATTGCGACACCTGGTCCGCTGCGGTTCCTGCTGGAGCTGGCTGTGTTCTTCGGTGGTGCGGCGGCGTTGTACGAGGCGGGATCCCGCACTCTCGCCGTGATCCTCGCCGGTGCGCTGGTCGTGTACCACCTGCTGTCGTGGGACCGGGTTCTGTGGCTGCTCAGGCATTGAGTCCGCCCCGTGGGTATCAGAGGGCGGTGCGTCCGGGAACGTGAACAGGGTGTCCATGATCGTTGTGTGACGAACGATCTGGACACCCTGCTGACTGCACTGTACGTGAAGATCGATGACGAGCTGGAGGTGGAGCGATGGATGGGCTGTCCACCGCAGTTGAGCGATGCCGAGCTGGTCACGCTCGCCGTGGCCCAGGCACTGCTCGGCTTCCACTCCGAGGCCCGGTGGCTGCGGTACGCCCGCAAGCACCTCACCGCGATGTTCCCGTACCTGCCGCAGCAGTCCGGGTACAACAAGCGTCTCAAGGCCGCATTGCCGTTGGTCAAGAAGGCAATACGAATGCTCGCGGTGGACACGGACTTCTGGTTCGACAACCAATGGATCGTGGACTCGACACCCGTGGAGTGCGGGCGTTCGCATCCGACGGTGAAGCGGTCGGAGATGGCCGGCTGGGCCGGATACGGGTACTGCGCCTCGCACTCGCGGTTCTTCTGGGGGCTTCGCCTGTACCTGGTGTGCACCCCGACCGGGATGCCCATCGTTTGGGCGCTCGCGTTGCTGGTATGCCCGGCGGGGCAGGTGGCCTTCTCGGCTTCCCAGTCGATGGTGAAGTCGGTGGCGGCGAAGCCTGCCTGGGCTTTGGCCTGCCGGGAGGTGTCCAGCAGGACCGGCGTGATCAGTGCGATGCCGTAGGTCTTCACTGAGCCGTGGATGAGTTCGGCGGTGGCGTAGCCGGAGTCGAGATAGTGCTCATCGGGGATCAGGCCGCGTTGCTGGAGTGCGTGGTGGACGGCGTCGAGAGCCTTGCTGTCGGGAAGCGTGGAGTGGGTGGTGGCGACATTGGTGATGAGGTTCGGGTGGGTGCGTGCGGCTTCGGGGGCGGAGGTGCAGGTTTCGCTGATGTGGAGTTTGTAGCCGTTCCAGAAGATGTCGTGTTTGGCGGACCATCGGGCGTCGGTGTCATAGGGCGAGGACAGACGTAGGTGGCCGGGCGGGCGGCCGTCACCGCCTTCATCGGTCTTCTCCCGCCGCTTGACGACCTCCCGGCCGCCTCGGGTGGTGGTGCGGGTGTAGTTCTGCAGCAGCACACACCGCAGGACCTGCACCGCGGGCAGTTCGCGCAGCCAGACCGGGGAGCTGGAGTGGTAGACCGCGCCCAGCAGGGCGAAGCCGTCCCGGGCGAAGTCCACGGCCAGTTTCTGCTGCTTGGTCCGGGAGGTGGGCAGGCGCCAGCTGTCCACCCGCGGTCCGTACCGCTTGCTCCATGAGGCCACGTCCACGCTCTGTGCGACCCAGTCCGGATCCGCGCAGGTCAGCGCTTCGAGTGTGGCGCGAACCGCCTCCCCGGCCAGTTCCAGCCGGTTCAGGTCGCGCACCGCCGCGATCACGTGGGTGGAGTCCGTGCGCTGCTTGCCTCCTTTGGCCAGCAGGCCTTGTTCGACCAGCCTGGCCACCAACAAGTCCAGCACCTTCTCTTCCAGGCCATGGGCGGCGACCCGGGTGCGGAACTGGGAGAGGACACTGAAGTCGAAGCCGGGATCCTCCAGGCTCAGTCCGAGCGCGTAGGACCAGGAGAGTTTGTCCCGCACCGCCTCGGCAGCCTGCCGGTCGGTCAGGTTCTCGGCCATCTGCAGCACCGTGACCAGTGCCAAGCGGCCCGGTGACCAGCCACGTGGCCCCGTCACCGCGAACGCTTCCGCGAACTCGGCATCCGGGAACAACTCACCGAGCCGATCACGCACCACGACCGGTAGCGGCACCTGACGGCCGGAGTACTTCGCCCGCACCGCCCGAGCCACCTCCGGCGCCGGCTCCGGCCACGACCGCGGCTCCATCGACACCGTGCCCCTCCCGCTCCGTGACCGGGAACGAGAAGGACCGGCCACCAGATCAGCCTGCCGCAACGATCAACACCCCGACCAGCACAAACGGCAAATGGGCAACAGGATCAGTCAGGCGTCAGTGGACGACGGAACTCCAGCCGGTCCGTCACCAACCGCTCGGAGCAGGGGGCGTTCAGCGACCTGCCTGCGCTTCGCGCACCAGGTTGGAGAACGCGGTGAGGTTGGGGACGGCGGAGGTGCTCGCGGTGGCCCAGGCGCGGCGTCGCCCCCGCTCGGTCACCTTGACGAGGCCGCGCTCCAAGGTGACTTGTTCGACCTGGGCCCAGGGCAGCCGCTTGTGCTTGCGGCCGGTCCCGGTGGTGAGCGCACCCGGCTCCAGGACATAGGCGCCGAAGGCCACAACCTGCCCTTGGCGCATCATCGCCAGCATTCCCGGGAGTTGGGCTGCGGCGATCCTCGGGTCGACAAGCTGGCGGAAATCGTCGACGACATTGCGCTCCGTCCGAGTGGACTGCCCCTGGAACCGGTGACTGCGGCCATCGTTGAGGCCGATCCAACAGGTGGTGGATATGCCTCGGTAGCTCTGGTTGACGTATCGCTTCACCACGTCCTGGGTAAAGCTGCTCACCTCGTCGTAGCGGAAGTGGAAGGGGGCCGGGTCATCGGCGAGGCCGACCACGCTGCCCTGCTCGTACACGACGATCACAAGCTGTTTGTTCTGCCAGGCCTGGAGTCGGGAACCTCCGCTCATGGCGTGCACAAGCCTGCCCATGGCGCGGTTCGACGCGATCCCCGAGAAGGACGAGGGCACTGGTATGCCGTCGCTGCGCTGCACGTCATCTCCCACCCGAAGTTGCCGGCCGTGGCTCCGCTCCCCGGCTGGGCAGGCCAGCTTCAGCCCGCACGGTACACCAGACGTGAGCCAGAAGCTTGCTCTCCGCTCTCGCACAGCGCCTGCCACCCGCCCTAGTTCAGCACCTGGCGCGAGAAAATCCGACCTGGGGGTACGTCAGGATCCAAGGTGAGCTCCGACGGCTCGGTCACCGGGTCTCAGCCGCCACCATCCGGCGCGTTCTGCGCTGCTCCGGTCTACCGCCCGCACCGCAGCGCGCATCCCAGCAGACCTGGCTCTCCTTCCTCCGCACCCAGGCCCACACGCTGCTCGCCTGCGACTTCATGCACGTAGAGACCATCTTCCTCAGACGTCTCTATGTCTTCTTCATCATGGAGATCGCCACCCGGCGCGTTCACGTCCTGGGTGTCACCGCACGCCCTACAGGCGTGTGGGTCACCCAACCCGCCCGCAACATGCTCATGGATCTCGAGGACAGGGCTGGGTGCTTCCGGCTTCTCATCCGGGACCGGGACAGCAAGTTCACCGCCGCGTTCGACGCCGTCTTCGCGGGCAACCGCGCACCCGCCATCCCGACGCCGCCGCAAAGTCCCCGGTCCAACGCGTTCGCCGAACCATGAATACGTACAGCCCGCGCCGAGTGCACCGACCGACTCCTGATCACGGGTGAACGACACCTGCGTAAGGTCCCTACAACACGGCCTACGAGCCCCTGACGCGTACCACACTACGTCGCCCCGGCTGTCTCACCATCCGCAGGAAACGCCCAGCTCAGCAGCCTAAATGGAATGTTGACACCCCTCACCTCAGGATGACAGGTGCAGCGGCGTCCAGACGGCTGTATAGCCTTGCCTCATCGAGTTTTGTATAAACTAAGCTATACTAATCCCGTAGGGTTCGTGTAGGCATATCTGGAGACGAGCATGGAGAAACCAGGGCATGTGCTCGACCGCGACGCGCAGTGGGCGGCGCTGGTGCGTTTCCTTGAGAGGGGAGGGCAGCCGCTGCGCATCGGGCTGGTCTCCGGGCGCCGCCGTCACGGCAAGTCGTTCCTGCTGCGTGCCCTGTGCGATGTGGCGGGTGGCCTGTACATCACGGCGGTCCAGGAAGAGGGAACGCGCGCGGCGCAGCACCGCTTCTGTGCCGCCATCGCGCGGCACGCCGGCTTGCCCGAGAGTGCCGTCCGACTCGATGACTGGGAGCAGATCCTCACCACAGCGCTTCAGGTGGTGGTCCGGCGGGCCGAAGCCGGCGGCGCCCCGCTGCTGGTGATCGACGAATTCCCGTACCTGCTCACCCACAGCCCGCAGCTACCCTCGCTGCTCCAGCACCTGTACGACAGCTCGCAGGCCGACCGGGCCCCCGGTGGACGCCTCGTCCTGTGCGGGTCGGCGATGTCGGTGATGCACGAACTGCTCTCGGGCACCAAACCGCTGCGCGGCCGTGCCGTACTGGACATGAGGCTGGGCCCCTTCAGCCACCGGCAGGCCGCCGCGCTGTGGGGCATCGACGACCCGCAGTTGGCCTTCCACCTGCACGCGGTCCTCGGCGGGGCCCCGGGCTACCGGCAGTTGGTGCAAGACGATCCGCCGGCCGGTATCGACGGTTTTGGTGACTGGGTCGTGGACAACCTCTTCGACATCGACCTCGGCCTGTTCACCCGCAACGAGACGGAGTACCTGCTCCGCGAGGACCCGCGGATCACCAACCGCGTCGTCTACTACGAGGTCCTCTCCGCCGTCGCGGCCGGAGCCACCACCCCCAGCAAGATCGGCGGACTCATCGGGCGCGAACGCACCGCCCTCGCCCACATCCTCGATGTCCTCCTCTCCTCCGGTTACCTGCGCCGAGAGGACGACCTGCTGCGCCAACGCAAGCCCACCATCACCGTGGCCGACCCGATCATCCGCTTCAACCAGCTGATCACCGTCCCCTACACCGACCTGCTCGAGCGCCGCGAAGGCCAGCAGGTGTGGCAGGCGGCTGTCCCCACCTTCGCCTCGCAGATCCTCGGCCCCCACTTCGAAGAACTCGCCCGGGACTGGGTGCGGCTCTATGCCGCCGACGAAGCCGGCATCACCGCCGGAGCGGTCGGTACCACCGACATCCATGACATCGAGGGACGCGCCAAGCACGAACTCGATGTCGTCGCCCTCACTCCCGGCGACAAGCCGCGCACCCCCAAGGCGCGTATCGCCCTGCTCGGCGAGGCCAAGGCGACCGTCCGACGCCGTGGAGTGGAAGACCTGGAACGCCTGGAGCGCATCCGCACCGTCTTGGATTCTCAAGGCCATGACAGTGCCGATGCCGCCCTGGCCTTGTTCTCCCAGCACGGCTTCACCCCGCCGCTCCGCGAGGTGGCCGCTCGCCGCGATGACGTCCACTTGATTGACCTTGTCACACTGTATGGGTGCAACGACCATCAGCTGGGATCGCATGATGCGCTCCGGCATGGCACTTGACCTGGGGCTGTGCGGTCGCCCAAGTATGGGCACAATCAGTGATTATGGGTCTGTGACTGCTCTACCTGATCTTCTGCCGACTGCGGGGCTGCCTTCTTTCGCTGGGCCGGTCGACCGTCGCGAACAACGCCGGGATCCTTGCCCTTCGTCATGAGGTGGCTCTGCTCCCCGGGCCGGCGGGGATGGTCCTTGGCCGTCGAGCCGGGCAGCGCTTCGGCCAGCAAGACGCCTGCCGAGGGTCGGCCTCGGATGGGGGTTCCAGGCGTCCGGCCTTTCACGGATCGGGAAGGGAAGGTCGATGGCAGTGGGCTCGGCCCTCACGGGGTCAAAGTCGTTGCAGTGGTTCGCGTCACTCGAAAGAGGGATGCGTCGTCCGACTGCGGCTCGGTGGCACCGACTGGCACGTAATATGCGGGGTGTGCATTTCTTGGGCTTCATGTAGCGGTATAAGTCTTTGAATGGGCCGCTACAGCGTGATATGGACCGTTCTGGGGGTCAAGGGGTCGCAGGTTCAAATCCTGTCGTCCCGACCAGCATCATCGCAGGTCGGAGGCCGTTTCCGCGGGTAGCGGAGGCGGCCTTAACCATGTCCGGGCTGGGAGCAAGTGGGAGCCCTCTGGGAGCCCTCGTGCTCCCAACTCGCAGACGTGTCAACGGTGCCCGATTCGTCCGTCACCCGATCCGGTAGACCTGCCGCGCCGTACCGAGCCCCTGTGCGCCGTCGTCAACCACAGTCCCCCGAGGTCACCCGATCGATTCGGATGTTCTCTGCATCGAGAGGTATATGAACCCCTTGTCGGTTCTCGACCCCCTTTCGGGGTGGGAGCGCGGTGTCGTGCTCCCCATGCGACAGGGGGAAGCCGTGGGCTGAGGGCCTCGGTCGGCGTGTTTCCGCAGGTAGCCGGTGCTCGGGTGTCCCGGCCGCAGGGTGCCTGCCGCGTCAAGGCGAGGTAATGCCCCTTGGCGTCCGCTGGCAGACGGGGCACTGCCCGATCCTGTTGCCTATTTGCTGTTTGTGCTGGTCGGGGTGTTGATTGTTGCGGCAGGCTGGTCCGGTGGCCGGTCCTTCTCGTTCCCGGTCATGGAGCGGGAGGGGGTCTGTGTCGATGGAGCCGCGGTCGTGGCCGGAGCCGGCGCCGGAGGTGGCTCGGGCGGTGCGGGCAAAGTACCGGGGACGTCAGGTGCCGCTGCCGGTCGTGGTGCGTGATCGGCTGGGTGAGTTGTTCGCGGATGCCGAGTTCGCCGGGGCGTTCGCGGTGACAGGGCCGCGTGGCTGGTCACCAGGCCGCTTGGCACTGGTCACGGTGCTGCAGATGGCCGAGAACCTGACCGACCGGCAGGCTGCCGAGGCGGTGCGGGACAAACTCTCCTGGTCCTACGCGCTCGGACTGGGCCTGGAGGATCCCGGCTTCGACTTCAGTGTCCTCTCCCAGTTCCGCACCCGGGTCGCCGCCCATGGCCTGGAAGAGAAGGTGCTGGACTTGTTGGTGGCCAGGCTGGTCGAACAAGGGCTGCTGGCCGCAGGAGGCAAGCAGCGCACGGACTCCACCCACGTGGTCGCGGCGGTGCGGGACCTGAACCGGCTGGAACTGGCCGGGGAGGCGGTTCGCGCCGCACTGGAAGCGCTGACCTGCGCGGACCCGGACTGGGTCGCACAGGCAGTGGATGTGATCTCATGGAGCAGGCGGTATGAGGTTCCCCCGAGATGCGAGGAGGGGTGACAGCAGGTCAGATGGATCTCGTGAGAGGAGATCTGACGATGCCTGCCCCCAGGAAGTACCCGCTGGAGTTGCGTGAGCGTGCGGTGCGGATGTACCGCGCGTCGGAACCGAAGCCCGTTATCCGCCGCCTCGCCGAGGAGCTCGGCGTGCATCACGAGGCCCTGCGCGGCTGGATCCGGCAGGCCGAGGCGGATGACGGCGAGCGGGAGGACCTGCTCACCACCGCAGAGCGCGAGGAGCTGGTGTGCCCTTGCCGGAAACCTCATCCGTGCAGGTCAAGCAGCATGCTGGTACTCGTGGAGGATGCCGCCGAGGCGATCGTGTCGACGTATGTTGAGGCGGGCTAACGTGTCCGGATCGTCGATCGGCGGGGGCAGGGGGTGCAGAGGTCTGGCGTTGGCGATGCCTTGGTGTGGTCGGTGTCCGTTGTAGAACTGCTCGTACTCGCGCAGGGTGGCGAGGAGATGTCGTTGGTTCCAGATCAACGTCCGGTCCAGGAGCTCGCGGCGACAGGTCTGTATCCATCTTTCCATGATCGAGTTCATCCTTGGCATCTGGATGCCGGTGAGCACGACGTCGATCCCCGCGTCCTTGAGGACGGCATCGAACAGTTCGGGGAACTTCCCGTCCCTGTCCCTGATCATGAACCGTGCCCGGCAGCCGAGGTCTTCGAGGTCCATGACCAGGTTCTTCGCCGCTTGCGCTACCCAGGATGCGATCGGATGCGCGGTGGCGCCCAGGATCCGGATCCGGCGACTGCCGTGTTCGATCACCACGAGCACGTACATCCGCATCCCCGACAGGGTGACTGTTTCCATGAAGTCGCAGGCCAGCAGAGCATCAGCCTGGCCGCGAAGGAAGCTGGCCCAGGTGCTGGAGTTCCGTTCGGGCGCCGGGTCGATGCCGGCATCCTTCAAGATCTCCCAGATGGTGGACGCGCCCACCTTCACTCCCAGCACGAGCAGCTCGCCGTGCAGGCGTCTGTACCCCCAGCTCGGGTTCTCCTTGGCCAGGCGCAGTACCAGGATGCGGATGGAGCGCATGGTGCGTGGCCGTCCCGGGCGTTTGGGCCGGCAGGAGGCGGCATGGCGGCGTGCGACGAGGTCGCGGTGCCAACGCAGCACGGTATCGGGGCGTACGAGCAGTCGTAATCTTCGCAGGACGTGCAGTGGCAGCCGGTGCAGCAGCGCTGCCAGGTACGCCCGATCGCTGGGCGTGAACCGGATCTTGTCCTTGCCGAGTTGGCGTTCCAGCACGGTGATCTGGTGGCGCAGAGCGAGGATCTCCGCGTCCTTGTCCCGATCAGTCATCGGTAGCAGGCGCAGTATCGCGAACGCGTTCGTCACACCCAGGTAAGCCAGTCGCAGCAGCACGGTCGATCATCATGACGCGCTGAGAGCAGCTACGCGAGAGCGCCAGCTCGAGCGACCGCGGCCAGATTTGGGGAAACCCGATGTACCCGCCCCCACCAGGACGGATGAGATTTCCGGCAGGGGCAGACTGCCTCCTGACCTCCGCCCCATCGACGAGCCGCTCGTTTGTCCCGCCCGGTGCGCGGTTCCCGGAGTTCACCGGAGAGTTGATCGACGCGCTGGAAACGGGCGTCACCGGTGCCGGGGCCACCATGAGCTTGGAGACGGCATGGCTCAGAGCCCGTGATCGTATGCGCCGACGTGGCAGTCCCGAACCACAGCAGTTCGCACAGAACACCGTCGCCCGCCAGATCCGCTTCTACAACCGCGCCGCCCGTTCGCACACCACCACCCTCCAAAACCTCGGAGCGCCAGGCCATGAGCAACCGTCGGCAAGCCCGACTACCTGGTCGCGCCGAGATCGGGAAATGACAACGCAGCCCGTTGCCACGCCGACAAGCCCGACAAAGAAACTGGAAGAGGCAGAAGGGCCGAAGACATCGGACAATCGGCCCTCCCGGCCGACGCTCAGCCAGCCGACCACAAAGGTGGGACCGCCGACCACACCAGGACCTGGCAACTCGGTGCTGCACTGGGTGGCCGGGCTTACAGCCACCGCGCTCCTGGGCCTGCTGTTGTACTCGGTCAATGAGCCCTTCTCTACCTTGATCAGCCGGTGGTTGAACAGCGGCGGCATCGTGGGGGCCCAGGGGGGTGACTGCGCGGCGGATATAGCTGATCCCGACGAGCGGCCGAAGTGGGTGCAGGTTCCCTGCTGGTCGGCTGCGGCCAAGTACACCGTGACAACCGAGCGCCTGGAAAATGGCGTGTGTCAGGCCCTACCCGACGGCGCCCCGCACGATTTCCTCTGCTTCGTGCCGAGGGATTAACCACAGCTTTTCGGCTGGGTCCGGCTGAGCTGGGTTACTGACTTCGGCGTTTCGGGGTCTGGATCTGTGTCGGGACCGGTGACGCGGTCCGGCCGAGGTGGTACGCCGGAGGTATGCGGTATCCGGACACGGAGTGCGCGGTCCGAGGCCGTCCCGAGCGCCTGGGTCGGGAGGCGGCAGTATGGCGGCGGGCGAGAAGGTCGTGGTGCCAGCGCAGTACCGCGTCCGGACGCACCAGCAGCCGCACTCCGCGGAGCACGTCCCTGGGGAGCCGTGCAGCTGCGCCGCCAGAAAGGCACGGTCGCTCGGGGTGAACCGCACCCGCTCCTCCCTGAGTTGGCGCTCCAGCGTCATGATCTGGTGGCGCAGGGCGAGTATCTCGACAGTCTTGTCTCGATCGCCCATTGGTAGCAGGTGCAGCATGGCGAACGCATTCGTCACGCCCAAGTAGGCCAGTCGCAGCAGCACGGTCGATCATCTTGCCGCGGTGAGCTCCAGCCTCGCGAGAGCGCCCATTCGGGCGACTTCGCCGGTCGACCTCCCGTACACCGCGCACCGCCTCCCACCAGGTCGGATGGGTTTCCGGCAAGCGCAAGACTCGCGTCCTCAGTGGCCTGATCAACGAGTACAGGTATGCGGCCTGACCTGCCGCGACACGTTTCTGAACGGCACACGGTGACCATCGCCTCGGCATCGGACTCGGAGGCTGGTGAACGGCGCGACATAGCCCCCTTTCTACCGTCCCGGCCCGAGACATGGCGCATCCGCCGGTTCCCTGGACGCCGGTCGGGCCCTTTTCGCGGACGCGGGGCGTGTACCGGCGGACGACGGTATGTGCCTTACTGGCCGGCCTGACCGAGCAGGTGGCCGGATCCATGGTCACCAGCCGGTCAAAAGCAGGTGGTTGAGGAACAGGGCGAGGACGGCCTGTGCCGTCAGCCAGGCACGGGGCCGGGTGAGGAGTGCGCACGCGGGCAGCAGCCACATCGAGAAAGGCAGCCAGATGCGTTCCGTTTCGGCCTTGCTCATGCCGGACAGGTCTGCGACGAGCAGCGCGAGCAGGGCGCACAGTACCAGCAGGGCGAGGCGCGCTTCAGCGGTGGGGCGGCCGGGTGCTCCTGGTCCAGGGAGGAGGTCGGTGCGCTGCCGGAAGAGTGTGACGCCGACGCGTCGCAGGCCCGCGGCGGTTGCGAGGCCGGTGATGAGCACGGTGCAGGCGAGGTTCGCCCATACCCAGTAGCCGTACGGGCGGATGCCGCCGGCTCCCTGGTGGTACCGGTCGACCAGCAGGCGGTACGCCTCCCACCAGTTGAAGCCGGCGAGAGTGAACATGGCCGGGACGACGGCGAGCCCGGCGAGCAGAAAGGGAAGTCCTCTGGCCAGGTCCCGGACACGGCCCCTCGCGACCACCAGTACGCCCACTGCGATCAGCGCGAACAGCGTGAGCCCGTAGGAGAGATAGCAAGTCAGGCCGAACAGCAGCCCCGAACCGAACGCGACGGCATACGTCCCGGGCCCTTTGCGCCCGGACAGCGCGAGCGCGAGCAGGGCTACGGACCAAGCGGCGACCGCCGCGAAGTACCCGTCGGCCGAGGTGCCCATCCACACCGCGTTCGGCGCCAGCACCAGGAACGGCACCGACCGCCGCGCCAGATCCTCCCCGGCCAGCACACGCAGCGCCACCAGTACCGCGACGCAGGCCGTGGCCCCGACGGTGATGCACCAGACCCCGGCCCAGCCCCCGCCGCCGAGCCCGATCCGGTCGAGGAGGACGAAGGTGAGGGTGGCCGCCGGCGGGTGTCCGGCGGTGTGCGGGGGCCAGTGGCCGGGCGAGTGCAGCAGGATGTGGTGGGTGAAGTCCTTCAGGGCGGCCGGGATGTCGTGAAAGCGGTCGATGACCTGGAGGTACTCATAGCGGGTGGTGAGGCGGACCGCGATGCCCCGGTGCCAGCCGTCGACGAGGGCGAGGGACCACGTCCAGGCCATGGCGGTGCCCCAGGCCACGGTCAGCAGTGTGCGCCACGGCAGCCGTGCGGCCAGCAGTGGTCCGTACGCCACCACGGCGATAGCCACCGTCAGGGCGGCCGGGCTGCCGAGCCCGATGTGTGGGTTCCAGGTCGCGTACAGCGGGGGCCAGCCGACGAACAGCGTGTGGCTGGTGTGCTGGATGTGGCGGCCGACCAGCACGGCCGCCACGACCAGCAGGGCGGCGGCAACGGCGGTGAGCAGATCACGGACGAGAGCGCGGGTCACACCGGAACGCTAGGCCGCGGGGCGGTGGCCCGAGCGGCGCGCGGCCCGGATGTCAGCGTTTCGTCATGGGTCGCGAACGCTTTTCCAGGGTGGCCCGGGCCTACGGTCGGCTCATGCCACGCTCTCCGTCCTCCCCCTCGTTCTGGCGCAGCCCGCTGCGCGGTCCCTGGTTCACTTCCGTTCTCGGCGTGGTCCTGCTCGGTGGGATCACGGTGCTGTTCGTGACGGGGCTGATGTCGTACGCCGCCTACAACCCGGATCTGTCGCCGGTGAACGACAAGACCCCGGACAAGGGGATCCTCGGCTTCTATCTCTTTCCCTGGCCGACCGATCCGCCCTGGCTGTACCGGCTCACCCAGGGCGTCCACGTCACGCTCGGCATCACGCTCATCCCCGTCCTGCTGGCGAAGCTGTGGTCGGTCGTGCCGAAGCTGTTCGCGCTTCCGCCGGCGCGCTCTCTCGCGCACGCGCTGGAGCGGATCTCGCTGCTGTTGCTGGTCGGCGGTGTGCTGTTCGAGTTCGTCACCGGTGTGCTCAACGTCCAGCTCGACTACGTCTTTCCCGGCTCTTTCTATCCGCTGCACTTCTACGGCGCGTGGGTGTTCTTCGCCGCGTTCGTCGTGCACGTGGTGCTGCGGGCGCCGGCCGCCGTGCGCGCACTGCGCACCGGGCTGCGGGAAGCGGAGCCGGCGTCTTCGCTGACGTCCCCGCGGCCCGATCCGCCGACCGTCTCCCGGCGCGGGGCGCTGTGGCTGGTCGGGGGCGGCTCGCTGCTGCTGTTCGGCACCACGGCGGGGCAGAGTTTCGACGGGCTGCGGGCCACAGCCGTCCTGGCACCGCATGGTGGTGCCGATCCCGGCAGCGGCCCCGGCGGCTTCCAGATCAACAAGACGGCCGCGTACGCGGGAATCGGCGCCGCGGAGACGAGCGAGGAGGCGTGGCGGCTGATCGTCGCCGGGCGTTCGGGGACTCTTCGGCTGAGCCGGGCCGACCTGCTGCGACTGCCCCTGCACAGCTCGGCGCTGCCCATCGCCTGCGTAGAGGGCTGGTCGACCTCCGATCAATGGTGGAGGGGGGTACGGCTGCGGGACCTCGCCGTCCTCGCCGGATACGACGCGGACGCGGTGCCCGACATGCTGGTGGAGTCCCTCCAGCGACATGGCGCTTTCCGCCGGGCCGCCCTGCGCGCCAACCAGGTGGCGGACCCACGCTCTCTCCTCGCCCTGTATGTCAACGGCGAGCCGCTGACCCCCGACCACGGCTACCCCGCCCGGGTCATCGTGCCCGCGGCGCCCGGTGTGCTCAACACCAAGTGGGTGTCCCGGATGACGTTCGGAGACCTGTGATGAAAAGACGGCTCCCTCCCCTCCGCAGCCCGTGGCAACTCCTCCTCCTGGCCTGCTCGTTCTTGCTGGCCGGCTACGTGGGGGCGAGACTGCTGGCGGGCGACTGGTTCGAGGTGGCGCTGTGGTTCGTGGGTGCGGCCGTCCTCCACGACCTGGTGCTGTTGCCGCTGTACGCGGCGGCGGACCGGACGACCGTACGGGCACTCGGCGCGGTGGGCCATCGGGAGTGGACCGCATACGTGCGTGTGCCGGCCGTCCTGTCCGGGCTGCTGTTGCTGGTGTGGTTCCCGCTGATCAGCGGGCAGGCGGCGGGCCGTTACCGGTCCGCCACCGGGCTCCCGGCGGACGTCTTCCTCGTCCGCTGGCTGCTGATCACGGCCGTGCTGTTCGGCGGCTCGGGGCTGCTGCTGGTGCTGCGGCTGCGCAGGGCGACGAAGCAGCGGCCGCCGGCCGTCCACTGATCGACGGCACGCCACCCGGAGCGGTCCGCGTGGCGCAGCAGGGCCGGGGTGCCCAGGCGGGCCCAGGGGAACGGGGTGCCGATGGTGTGCCCCGTGTCCGAGACACGGAGGACCTGGACACGGACGCGTTCGTCGACGTCCACGGGCGCCGTCTCGGCAATCAGCAGCCCATGTGGGGCGAGCAGTTGGGCCAGCCGGTGGAGCAGGGCGCGCGGGTCGCCGCCGATGCCGATGTTGCCGTCCATGAGCAGGGCCGTGCCCCAGCGGCCCTCGCCGGGGACCGGGTCGAAGACGGAGCGGCACAGCGCTGACCCGCCGAGCCGGACGGTCTGGGCGACGGCAGCCTCGCTGACATCGATGCCAAGCACGCGTCGCCTCTGCGCGGCGAGCGCCGCCACCAGCCGCCCGGGCCCGCAACCCACGTCGAGCACGGCGCCCTCGCAGCGGCCGAGCACCCCCAGGTCCACCGTGTCGGCGGCCGCACACCACCGTTCCACCTCCAGCGGCAGCAGCCAGCCGTCGGCCCGCCGCAGAAAGAGCGGGCCGCGACCGGTGCGCAGGGCGTGGGAGTAGGGGTCGTCCGCGCTCCACGGGGGCGTGGCGACACGTGTGCTTCCCGAGGCGGCTGGTGGCCCGATGTCATGCGGGAGGCTCATCGGCCCGTGACCTGTGTGAGCCGGGCGAACTCCGCGGCGAACCGGCCGTGCGGAGCGCACGCCGCGACGGCCGCGGCGTCCAAAGCCGTGTCGACGTCGCGGAGGCGGGGCAGATCGCGCACGCGCAGGCCTGCCGCGACGAGCCGTTCTCGCTGGACGGCCCCTGTCACGGCCGTCGACATGGGGACGCCCCGCAGGAGGCCGGGATCGGGGTCGGCGAGTCCGAGGGTCCAGAAGCCCCCGTCCTCGGCGGGGCCGATCCACGCGTCGCAGCCCGTGAAGTCCACGGTGAGGAGTTCGGGTGTCACCTGGGGGGTGTCCATTCCGATCAGCAGCGCGGGGCCGTCGCATCCGGCGAAGGCGTCCGCCAGCCGCTCGTCCAGCCCGCCCGCGCACTGCGGTACGACATCGAAGCCGGGCGGCAGCCACGGGCCCGGTGTCCCGTCGAGCACGAGGACACGCCGGGATGCGGGGGTCACCGCCACGGTGTGCAGGGTGTCCGAGAGAGCCGCCTCGGCGAGCGCCGCCGCCTGCCGGGGGGTGAACGGCGGGGTCAGCCGGGTCTTCACCCGCCCCGGCCGCGGCTCTTTGGCGATCACGAGCAGCGTGGTCGGCGTGTTCAACGGGGGACTCCTGCTCCCGAGGACGATGGGCCCGGTTCGGCCAGCACCCGACGCATGTCGCGCACCGCCTGCCAGGTGCCGCGCCAGGTGCCCGTCACCTTGGAGGCGCCGGTGCGCGACAGGTACGGGACATCGTGCTCGGTGATTCGCCACCCCGCGTCGGCGGCCCGCACGACCATCTGCAGCGGATAGCCGCTGCGCCGGTCCGTGAGGGCGAGGCCTAGGAGCGCCTGGCGGCGGGCTGCGCGCAGCGGGCCGGGGTCGTGCAGGCGCAGTCCGGTGCGGCGGCGTAGCATCCGGGCGAGTGCGAGGTTGCCGACGCGGGCGTGTGCCGGCCATGCGCCCCGGCCCTGCGGGCGGCGCCGGCCGAGCACCAGGTCGGCGGCCCCGGCACGCACTTCGCTCACGAATGGCACCAACAGCGCCGGATCGAGGGACGCGTCGCAGTCGCAGAAGCACACCACGTCGGCGGTGGCGGCGGTCAGCCCCGTGTGGCAGGCGGCGCCGAAACCACGGGAGGGCTCGTGGACGACGGACGCGCCCAGTTCGCGGGCCAGCTGTGCCGAGCCGTCGGTGGATCCGTTGTCGACGACGAGGGCGCGCCAGCCGTGCGGGATGCGGGCGAGCACCCAGGGGAGGGCCTCGGCTTCGTTCAGGCAGGGCAGCACCACATCGACGTCCGATGTTGTGGGAGAGGTCGTCACGGCTCTCACCCTACGAGCGCAAAAGGTGCATTTCGGGCTCCGGCTCCTTACGAAACACGGACGTCGGCAGTGGGGAGCGGCATCGGCGGGGATGCGGTGCGAGGCTGGCTGCATGCAACAGCCGTACGAGCCGATGGGGACAGGGGCCGCCGAACACCGGCCGGCCGATGCCGCCCGCGTCCTTGTGGTGGAGGACGATCGCACCGTCGCCGAGGTCGTCTCGGGATATCTGGACCGTGCCGGGTACGTCGTGGACCGTGCCGGGGACGGGCCGGCCGCCCTCTCCCGTGCCGCCGCGCACTGGCCCGACCTGGTCGTGCTGGACCTGATGCTGCCGGGCATGGACGGCCTGGAGGTGTGCCGCCGGATGCGTGGCCGCGGGCCGGTGCCGGTCATCATGCTCACCGCGCGCGGCGACGAGGACGACCGGATCCTGGGCCTGGAGGTTGGCGCCGACGACTACGTCACCAAGCCGTTCAGCCCCCGGGAACTGGTGCTGCGGGTGGAGTCGGTGCTGCGCCGCACACGGCTAGCCAGGCCCGCCCAGGAAGTACGGCCCCTGAGCGCGGCGGGTCTCACCGTCGACCCCGCCGCCCGCCGCGCCACCAAGAACGGCGGTGAACTCGCCCTCACGGTACGTGAGTTCGACCTTCTCGCCTTCTTCCTCCAGCACCCGAACCGCGCGTACAGCCGGGAGGACCTGATGCGCGCGGTGTGGGGCTGGGACTTCGGCGACCTGTCGACCGTCACCGTCCACGTCCGCCGACTGCGCGGCAAAGTCGAGGACGACCCGGCGCGGCCCCGCCTGATCCAGACCGTATGGGGCATGGGCTACCGCTTCGACCCCGCCGACGGCGAGGAGTGACCGTGCGCGACATCCTCCTCATCGCGCTGTTCGCCTTCCTCGGCGCCGCCGCGGCCGGGGTGCTCGGGGCGTGCGTCCTGCTGCTGACCCGGCGGCGGTCGCTCACCACCTCGCTCACCGTGGTGGCCGCCGTCGCCGTCACCTCGATGCTCGCGGGCACGCTGGCCGTGGCGCAGGCGATGTTCCTCTCCGCGCACGACCTGACCGTCGTCACGACGGTGGTCGCGATGGCCGCCGTCGTCTCCCTGGCCACCGCGCTGCTGCTCGGCCGCTGGGTCGTCGCCCGCAGCCGGGAGCTCCAGCTCGCCGCCCGATCCTTCGGTGACGGCGGCGACTTCGCGGCCCCCAACGTCCCGGCTACCGCCGAACTCGCCGCGCTCAGCCGCGAGTTGGCCGCGACCAGCGCGAAGCTCGCCGAGTCCAGGAAGCGCGAGCGCGCCCTGGAGTCCTCCCGGCGCGAGCTCGTCGCCTGGATCTCGCACGACCTGCGCACCCCGCTCGCCGGCCTGCGCGCCATGTCCGAGGCCCTGGAGGACGGCGTCGCAGCCGACCCAGACCGCTACCTGAAGCAGATCCGCACGGAGGTCGAACGCCTCAACGACATGGTCGGCGACCTCTTCGAACTCTCCCGCATCCACGCCGGCGCCCTCGCCCTCACACCCTCCCGCATCTCCCTGTACGACCTGGTCGGCGACGCCCTGGCAGGGGCCCACCCGCTGGCCCGCCAGCACGGTGTGCGGCTGGTGGGCGACCGCATCGAGCCGGTGACGGTCGAAGTCGACGGCAAGGAGATGAGCCGGGTGCTGGGCAACCTGCTGGTCAACGCCATCCGCCGGACACCGACCGACGGCACGGTCGCCGTCGCGGCCGAGCGCGGCCCGGACGGTGTCGTCCTGTCCGTCACCGACGGCTGCGGCGGCATCCCCGAAGAGGATCTGCCACGCGTCTTCGACACCGGCTGGCGCGGCACCCACGCCCGCACGCCCCCGGCCGGCGCGGGCCTGGGCCTCGCCATCGTCCGCGGCATCGTCGAGGCCCACCAGGGCCGCGCCGCCGTACGCAACATCCCCGGCGGCTGCCGCTTCGAGGTGACCCTTCCCGCAGCCGAGGGATGAGACCGTGGGTCACGCCCGTCACTCCCCGCGAAGCCGAGCCCGCGCGAACTCCCGCATCCCCTCCTGGAAAGCGACCGCGGGCTTCCAGCCCAACGCGGCCCGCAGCCGCGACGAATCCGCCGTGATGTGGCGGACGTCCCCCAGCCGGTACTCCCCGGTCACGACGGGCGCGGGCCCGCCGTACGCCAGGGCCAGATCCTGCGCCATCTCACCGACGGTGTGCGGCTCACCGCTGCCGGTGTTGTACACGGCCAGCACGCCCTCGGCCGCGTCCGCCTCCAGCGCCGCCACATTGGCCGCCGCCACATCGCGTACGTGCACGAAGTCCCGCCGCTGGCGTCCGTCCTCGAACACGCGCGGGGCCTCGCCCCGGGCGAGCGCCGAGCGGAAGAAAGAGGCGACGCCCGCGTAGGGGGTGTCCCGCGGCATGCCCGGCCCGTACACGTTGTGGTAGCGCAGCGACACCGCCGCCCCGCCCGTCGACCGTGCCCATGCCGCCGCCAGGTGCTCCTGGGCCAGCTTCGTCGTCGCGTACGCATTCCGCGGGTCGGCAGGCGCATCCTCCCCGACCAGACCGCAGCACAACTCCTCGCCACACAACGGACACGTGGGCTCGAAGCGCCTGGCCGCCAGATCGGCGACGTCCCGAGGGCCCGGCCGCACCACTCCGTGCCGCTCGCAGGTGTACCGACCCTCCCCGTACACCACCATCGACCCGGCCAGCACGAGCCGCCGAACGCCCGCGTCCGCCATGGCCGCAAGGAGTACGGCGGTGCCGAGATCGTTGTGGGAGACGTACTCCGCGGCGTCGGCGAAGCCACTGCCCAGCCCGACCATCGCCGCCTGATGGCACACAGCGTCCACCCCACGCAGAGCACGAGAGACCGCCTCCCCGCTCCGCACGTCCGCGTCCGCGTCCTCCCGCACGTCGAACACCACGGGCTCGTGTCCGCGCGCCGCCAGTGCCTCCACGACATGGGACCCGATGAACCCGGCACTGCCGGTGACCAGTACACGCATGCCGCCCACGCTAGGCGCCGACTCCGCCGCACCACAGGACCACGCTCACCATGTCACGAGTCCGTAAGACAAGGTCTCACCCCTCGCCCGGACGATCATGGAAAGTCAGGGGCACCGTGCTACCGCTGGTGTGGCGCGTGATCCATACCCGGGCGGTCTCCTGCTGCGGGTGGAACTGTGGTGCCCAGGTCATATCGGCCGGTGTCGAGTTCGGCTCCGATTCTGAGCCCGGTGCGAGTGGTCATGGCGGCGATGGTCTCGATGACGATCTGGTAGCTGGTCAGGGGCCTGCCGCGCCAGTTCGCGGTGATGTGGCAGAACATCCGGTGTTCGATCTTGTTCCATTTCGATGTTACGGGTCAATGCCGTTGCTTGACTACTGAACTATCGCGGGCTGCAGCGTGATGACCTTGGCTGTGATCCGTCGTGTCGGCCGCCGGTCACGGGTGTTCATCCGATAGGAGAGCTTCGAGGAGTACTTCGAGTCCGGACGCTTCAAATGTCGGTCCGCCTCCCGCAGGCGCCTGGCGCCGTTGTCGAGTTTGCGGCGAACCTTTGCCGCCAGCACCACCAAGAACTCCTCGCAGGTCATCGCGGATCTCGTCGGGATCCCAGCAGGCACGGCTCAGCAGGTGCTGCAGTCCGACGGGAGTGCGGTGACCGGCATGCTCGGCCAGCTGCCAGCTGTTCTTGCGGTCCACCGGCCCGAGCAGGCCGTGCACATAGGCCCGCATTCGCCGCCGCAGATCCACCCGCCTGAACCGGTGACCGATCCGCACCAGCAACTCTTCCAGTTCCGCCGACCAGACATCGGGCCGCACATCATCTTCCACGACAAACACAACGGCCCGCCGCACCCGAGGTCACGAACTCCCGCCACCTGACGGGACATCGGCCGAGTACACTCCAAAACATGGCTCTGACCAGCAGCGATAGCGAACTGCAACTGGTACTAGGGCGTCCGCCGACCCGGCCGCGGGTGCGAGCGGCGGTCAGGCCCTCCTTGCTGTCGATGACTTCGTGGATGAACTCCGTGAGCGCGGCGAAGACATGGAAGAGTGACCCGCGGAGGATTGAGCTAGCCTAGGGTTACAGTCGGCCGTCAAAATTCAGCCCCGAGCTACAATTCACTCCTGCATGTGAAAAGGCTCCCGGGATTCGTCGCTATCGCGTTGTGGACTACGTACGCTGTCCGGTCTGCAGAGATTCGGCAGCCGTGAGCAGAGAAGCCCCTAGCAACACGATGTCTTTCACCAGGAACTGGCCGGCGAGAGAGAGCTTTGGTTCTCCGTGCCTCTCCTGCCACGCCTCGGGTGTTGTGGCCAGGAAACTGAGCGTCGTGGCGAATATCCCAGCGGCTCCCAGGCTTCCTAGCGCCGAGGCTCTCGGCGCGAACGGTCTCGCCGCAATCAGTGATCCCGTAATCATCTCTGTTACACCGATGAGCCTGGCCAGTTTTTGTTCGCCGAGTTGGGTGAGGAGTCGCGAGAATACAGGACTCGCGGTGACCAGGGGCCGAATGTTATCGACCTCATAACTTTCGAACTTGAGCCGCCCAATCGACAGGAGATTGAGCGCCAGTCCGTAGCGGATCGTTGAGAATCCTGTGCTCTGAAGGCCCTTACCGACCGTGGAACGCATTCTCATACGGGTGTCCCTTCGCATGTGCACCGCAGAACTCCCTACATCTGCTCAGCGTACGCCGGGTCCCACCTACTGGCACGCCGGCCCCGGATCCTTTTCCGTATTTACTAAGAGGATGTCTTATCTGGTGAGGTGCGGTGCTCAGTCGACGCCCTCGCGCGATTACTTCATTTTCTTGCC
Source organism: Streptomyces sp. NPDC000941 (assembly GCF_053599555.1). Classification (NCBI taxonomy): domain Bacteria; kingdom Bacillati; phylum Actinomycetota; class Actinomycetes; order Kitasatosporales; family Streptomycetaceae; genus Streptomyces; species Streptomyces sp. NPDC000941. Next base: position 9,415 of record NZ_JBSFMM010000052.1, on the reverse strand, counting down.
AGCGGAGCGCAGGTTCTTGCAGGCTACGCCGACCCGGGCGGCCATGCTTGCCTCGGCGGCCTTGCCCCAGGTGCGCGGGTCGTAGGCCTTCTTGTCGCCGGCCTCGCCGTCCACCTTCAGCACTCCGTCGTAGTTGCGGAACATGTGGCCGGCGACAGCGCGGGTGAAGGCGTACTGGGTATCGGTGTCGACGTTCATCTTGACCACGCCGTTGTCCAGGGCCTCATTGATCTCCTCGATCATGGAGCCGGAGCCGCCGTGGAAGACGAAGTCGAACGGGTTAGGTTTACCGTGCTTCTGTCCGACCGCGTCCTGCAGCTCGCGCAGCAGACCCGGGCGGAGCACGACGTGGCCCGACTTGTAGACGCCGTGCACGTTGCCGAAGGAGGCAGCGAGCAGGTAGCGGCCCTTCTCACCCAGGCCCATCGCCTCGGCGGTGCGGTGCGCATCCTCCACCGTGGTGTACAGCTTGTCGTTGATCTCGTGGGAGACGCCGTCTTCCTCACCGCCCGTGGGAGTGATCTCCATCTCCAGGATGATCTTGGCCTTGGCGGCCTCGGCGAGCAACTCCTGGGCAATGGCGAGGTTGGCTGCGAGGGGTTCCGCGGAGCCGTCCCACATGTGTGACTGGAAGAGCGGGTTTTGACCCTTGGCGACGCGCTCCCAGGAGATCGCCAGCAGCGGGCGCACGTAGCCGTCCAGCTTGTCCTTCGGGCAGTGGTCGGTATGGAGGGCGACGTTCACCGGGTACTTCTCAGCCACGATGTGCGCGAACTCCGCCAGCGCGACGGCGCCGGTGACCATGTCCTTGTTGTACTGGCCGCCCAGGAACTCGGCACCGCCAGGTGAGATCTGGACGATGCCGTCGCTCTCCGTCTCGGCGAAGCCGTGCAGAGCGGCGTGCAGCGTCTGCGACGAGGTCACGTTGGTAGACGGGTAGGCGAACTTGCCAGCCTTCGCCCGGTCCAGCATCTCGTTGTAGACCTCGGGGGTTGCGATGGGCATTTGTCCGCTCCTTACGGTGCGGCGGGATAGAGCGGGGGGCCGGAGACGCCATCAGCTTTCATTTCGCAGGCCCGGCCAGAGTTCCACGGTAACTGTGCCGAGCGTCCAAGCTGAGCTTCGCTGTGGAAGCTCCAGCTCAGCGACGGTCGCCAGGCTGTGGGCCGGGCAGCAGAGAGTGGCCTCCGCGTTCTGGCCAGGCGGCGTCTCCGGGCCTCCGCGGCGCAGTCGGCGTGCAAGTGCAGCAGTGATTCCAGTCGCCTCATGCGGGACGCTGCCTGTGCGCAGAGAATGGAAGGCGTGAGCGCGGTGTCACGGGGCTTCGATTCTCCGGAGAACTGGAGGCATCGCGGTCCTGCGTACGTGCGGATCTTTCGATGGTTCCGTGCTCGCCCCGCAGGGCCTTCGATGCTGCGGCGAGCGGTGCGAATCGGAGTTGTCATGCCCGCAGTCGTAGCGATTGCCGTCGAGTTCGTCGGCGACCGGGATTTTGCGATCTTCGCGGCATTCGGTGCCCTGGCAGGCCTGCTGTTCGTTGACTTCAGCGGTCCGATGCACGTGCGGCTGTCAGCGCAGACCGGTCTGGTGCTGTCCGGGGCCATCTTGGTCTGCCTGGGAACACTGGCGTCCCAGGTGATCTGGGCCGCTGCGGCGGCCACCCTCGCCATCGTCTCCACGCTTCTGTTCGTCGGCGTGGTCAGCTCTGTGCTGGCCAGCGCGACGACCGCCCTCCTTGTGAGCTTCATCCTGCCGGTCACGATGCCTGGCTCGGTGAGTTCGATCCCGGACCGGCTCGGCGGCTGGCTGCTGGGCGGGGCGGCCTCGCTGATCGCCATCGCCGTGTTTTGGCCTGCACCTGTCCGCGAGCCATTGCGGCTGTCGGCCGCTCACGCGTGCGGATTGCTTGCTCGGCGGCTGCGCGCCGAGGCCGAATGCGTTCGCAGAGACTTTGAGCCGCAGAGTAGAGCGGCGCTCGACGTGCTGACCGAAGAGGCCACCGCTGCCGTGACAGCCGTGCGCACGTCCTTCTTCAGCACGTCTTACCGGCCAACGGGACTTAGCACGGCAGCGCGCGCTCTGACTCGGGTGATCGACCAGGTGGTGTGGCTCAATACGATTCTAAAGCGAGCGCCGCTGGAGTCTCAGCCCGGGCCAGCCGCGACAGCGGTTTGCTCAGTGAAGTTGGAATCTGCGGCTCTGCTGGAGCGGGGCGCTGCAATGCTGGAGTCAGCCGTCGGCGATCCGAGCGAGCTGGACGCCGGTCTGAGGCGTCTGGAACAGGCACGGGCAGCCATGGAGCGCACGGTCACGTCTCTCGTTCCACTCCACCGCGGCGATACATCCCCGTGGGCGGTTTCGGACGTGGCGGTGTCGGAGTTTGTCAGGTCGTTGCAGCCGAGCTTTCACGCTCAGCAGATGGCCTGCGCGATCTCGGCCATCTCTGTGAATATCGAAGTCGCCGTGGCCGCCCATCAGCGCAGCTGGTGGCAACACCTTCTGGGGTGTCGGACCGAGGGGGTGGAGTCCCCGCTCTCCTCCGCGCGGGAGCGCGTGAGTGCGCAGGCCGAACGGCATTCGGTGTGGCTCCACAACAGTGTGCGCGGGGCGACCGCCTTGTGCCTCGCTGTGCTCGTGGCGGAGTTCACCGGCGTCCAACATTCGTTCTGGGTCGTCTTCGGCGCGCTGACCGTGTTGCGCTCCAGTGCACTGAACACCGGGCAGAACGCCCTACGCGGCTTGCTGGGAAACGCCGTTGGGTTCCTGATCGGCGGAGGGCTCATCGCCACTCTGGGCATGCACCCCATAGCCCTCTGGCTCCTACTCCCGCCAGCCGTGGCCTTCGCCGGAATGGCACCCGAAGCTGTCTCGTTCACCGTCAGCCAGGCCGGTTTCAGCACCGCACTGTTGATCTTGTACAACATCGTCGAGCCCGAGGGATGGAACGTCGGGCTTGTCCGCCTTGAGGACGTGGCCATCGGCTGCGCAGTGAGCCTCGTGGCCGGGGGGTTGTTCTGGCCACGGGGGGCAGGCTCCGCACTCGGCAAGGCCCTGTCCGAGACCTTCTCCCACAGCGCTTGCTACCTGCGCAGTGCGATCGAATGTAGCCTCACCCGCTACGACGCACGCGTGCCGACGGCTCCGATACCAAGCGACGACAGAGACCGTGCAGTATCGGCGGCACGCCGACTGGACGAAACCTTCCGCGGCTTCCTTGCTGAACGCGGCACGAAGCACGTCCCCCTGGCAGGTGTAACAGCATTGATCAATGCGGGCGTCATCATCCGGCTCACAGCCGACGCCGTCCTCCACCTCTGGAGGGGCGAGGACTCGGCCCCCAAAGGGAATCGGACCGCGGAACGTGCAGAGGTCCTTGAGGCAAGCGTGCCGCTTGTCGATTGGTACGAGAAGACAGCGCGAGCGCTGGCGGGCACGGGCACTGTTCCCGACCGAATCGAAAGCCGGCTCCCTACCTGCCTCCTCGTCCAGGCGGTGCGCCGCGACCTCAGCGAAGCGGACGGAAGTGGAACCGCAGCAGCCGTGAAGATGGTATGGACCGCGGACCACATCGATGCCGTCAGACGCCTGCAGGAGACGATCCTGGGACCCGCGCAAGCGGCGTCTCGGCAGTGCCTGCCCCGGACATGGCTTGGCGGAGGCCGAGCCTCGGCCACTCAAGGATGAACCCCGGTTTCAGGTGACCAACCAGCGGTATCTGAAGTAGTCCACGATCCTGACGGCCAATGTCGGCACCATCTCTATATTGTTCAAGGTCGAAGCAACTGACAGGAAGAGCATCGCTGCCGATTTCGAGGAGCCCCTTATCGCCTGCGACTTACGCCGACCTGTCGGTATTGCTGTTCGCAGACTCGGGGATTAACGAGCAGCAGAACGGGCATGGCAAATCATGACAATGCTGGGTATCCCGGATGTCATGTGTGCCCGTCTGTTCGATCCGGATGGGGTATTGGCCAAGACTGCGGTGGTGCATGCGGCGGCCTGGAAGGAGTCCTTCGACGAATCCCTCCGCCGCCGGGAAGGCCTGGGTTGTCGGCCTCTTGATGCAGCGGCCGACTATGAGGAGTACGTCGACGGCCGTCCGCGTGCCGACGGCGTACGAGCCTTCCTGGCATCGAGTTGCCCGAAGGCTCGGACGACGACCCTCCGGAGCTGGAAATCGTGCACGGTCTCGGAACCGCAAGAACGTCCTGCTGCTGGAGCAGATCCACGCGCAGGGCGTAGAGGCGTACACGGGCTCGTCCGTTACGTCGAAGCCGTGCGGGTGGCAGGACTGCCCACTGTCGTGGTCTCCTCCAGTGCCAACGCCCATGATGTCCTGGCGTCGGTCGGGATCGAGGGACTGTTCGACGTACGGATCGATGGTGTCGTCGCCGTCGAGCGCAAGCTGCCCGGCAAGCAGCACCTGGACACCTTCCTCGAAGCTGCGTATGACCGGGGCGTCGAGCCCGGCGCGGCCGCGGTCTTCGAGGACGTGCTTGTCGGCATGGAGGCTGGACGGTCAGGCCACTTCGGGTACGTCGTCGGAATCGACCGGATCGGTCAGGCTGACGCGCTGCGCCAGCGCGGCGCGGACGTCGTCGTGGGTGACCTCGACGAGTTGGTGGGGGACAGAGCGTGATTACGCATTCTGCCTACGTGGTCGAGCCCTGGCGCGTGCGCGAGACTGGGCTCTGCTGGGACGCTCTGGCACAGAGCGAATCCGTCTTCGTCTTGTCCAACGGACACATCGGTTGGCGGGGCAATCTTGAGGAGGGTGAGCCGCACGGCCTGCCCGGCAGCTATCTCAACGGCGTCCACGAACTGCATCCACTGCCATACGCGGAGGCGGGCTACGGCTATCCCGAGTCCGGCCAGACGGTCATCAATGGCAAGCTCATCCGTCTGCTGGTCGACGCCGAGCCGTTCGACCTGCGCTATGGAGTGCTGCGATGCCACCAGCCCCGAGGACTATCCGCTGATGCTCCACTTCCCCTACTTCGAGCTTGTACCGCAAGCAGGCGATCGAGCAGGCGGACCTGGTGCTGGCGATGTACCTGCGTGGGGACGCCTTCGCCGAGGACCAGGCCCGTCGAACCGCCGATCGTCCTGCCTGAGCCCTTCCATCCGCCCGGACGCAACCCCGGGCGCGGGCGTCCCGACCCTCCCCGACCTACGCGGACACACCTAGGGGCTGGGGCCGGATGAAAAGTTGAGGGTGGGCACGGGCGCTCCTAGGCTGGCAGGAGTGGGTGAGCGAGACGACCCGCACTCGGCCAGCATTCAAGCATCTTGCCCGCACAGGCGGTCCTCCCCGAACCGGTGACCTGCCTCATCGCACGGCCGCTTTACTCCGGCTTCTCGGGCAGGCTCGTCGACGCAGTGCAACCGTAGACATGCCGCGCGGAGCATGGAGGGCGGCTGAGCGATGACCTACCTGGACACGCTGTCGGTGAACCCGATTCGTAGATTGGGTATGGACGCGATCCGGAAGGCCGAATCCGGGCGTCCTGGAACTGCGAGGGGCATGGCACCCGTCGCCCTCCCGCTGTGGCATCGGCTCCTGCGCTTCGATCCCGCCGATCTGATCTGGCCGGACCCGGATCGCTCCCTACATGCCTCTGCGCTGTTGTCGCTGCTGCACCTGACAGAACTGTTTGACCGTCAGCCACGGGCATACCGTGACCAGGTGCTGTCGCCCACGGTGACTCCCAGGGTGGTGGTCAAAGAGGCCTCCACGCTCGGCTGGGGCGGTACGTCGGCGACCGTAGGCCGATCGCAGGTATGCACAGCTTTGGCGCTTCCGCGCCCCTCAAACAGCTGCTCAACAAGTGCGCCTTCACACCTGAGCGTGTCGCCCAGGCAGCACGCGAGCTGGTGTCACAGGGCTAGGAGACACACGTGAAAGCGACTCAATCCCTGCACGAACTCGGGCAGAGCCTGTGGTTGGACAACATCACGCGCGGCATGCTCGACTCCGGGCAACTGCAGCACTACATCGACAGCTACTCAGTCACCGGTCTGACGTCGAACCCGTCGATCTTCGACAAGGCTATTTCCTCTGGCGGATACGATGACGCGATCCGTGCCAAGTCCGCATCCGGACTGCCCGACGAGGAGCTCTTCTTCGAGCTGGCCATCAAGGACCTTCAGCGGGCCGCGGATCTGTTCTTGTCCATCCATGAGAGAACGGACGGCATGGACGGCTGGGTCTCGCTGGAGGTGTCGCCTCTTCTGGCTTACGACACTGCGCGGACCATCGAAGCGGCGAAGGAACTGCACGCACGAGCGGGCCGGAAAAACCTGTTCATCAAGATCCCCGGCACCGTCGAAGGACTCCTGGCGATCACCGAGTGCGTCGCCTCGGGTATACCGGTGAACGTCACCTTGTTGTTCTCGGCCGACCACTACAGGGCCGCCGCCAACGCGTACCTGACCGGGGTCGAGCGGCGGGCCGAGCGAGCACTCGATCCCGCGGTGGGTTCGGTGGCCTCGGTCTTCATGTCCCGGTGGGATTCGGCCGTCAGCGGCAAGGTGCCGGACGATCTGCGGGACCGACTCGGCCTCGCCGTCGGCCAGGACACCTACCGGTCCTATCGCATGCTGATGGACGGGGAGCGGGCACAGCGCCTGGAGAACGTAGGCGCACGCATGCAGCGGCTGCTGTGGGCGAGCACTCGTACCAAGGACCCCGCAGCGTCGGACACCCTCTACGTCCACGGACTCGCCGCGCCGTTCACGATCAACACTATGCCCGACGAGACACTCGAGGCCTTCTACGATCACGGAGAAGTAGGCGAGCCTCTGCCGGCCGATGGCGACGGCTGCGACGCGGTGCTCGCGCGGTTCGCCGACGCGGGCGTGGATGTCAACGCCCTTGCCGCGAAGCTCCAAAGCGACGGAGCGGCGTCCTTTGCGGCCTCCTGGAACGACCTCTTGGCGTGTATCTCCGCGCAGCGAGAGGCTCTTGTCTGACCCAGTCCGTCCTGACGTGAGGGCCGATAGATGTCCATTACCCCCCTCCGGCAACAGCCATCGTGGAAAGCGCTCGAGCAACATCACTCCGAGATCGGAACCACCCATCTGCGTGAGCTGTTCGCCCAGGATCCGGGACGCGGCGACCGCCTGTGCGCGGAAGCGGCAGGACTGTATCTGGACTACTCCAAGAACCGGGTGACCGACGAGACGGTGCGACTGCTGTGCGAGCTCGCCCGGGAGTGCGGACTTGAGGAGCGCAAAGACAGGATGTTCCGCGGGGAGCACATCAACGTCTCCGAGGACCGTCCCGCCCTCCACGTGGCCTTGCGCATGCCGCGCGGGCGCTCGCTCGTCGTCGACGGCGTCGATGTCGTCGCCCAGTTGCATTCCGTCCTGGACCGCATGGCCGCGTTGGCCCAGCGCATCCGGTCGGGCCAGTGGAGAGGCCACGCAGGAAAGGCGATCAAGAACATCGTCAATGTCGGCATCGGTGGCTCCGACCTCGGGCCGGTCATGGCGTACGAGGCACTGCGCCACTACAGCCAGCGTGACCTGACGTTCCGTTTCATCTCCAATGTTGACGCGACCGACTTCGTGGAGGCGACCCGCGACCTCTCCCCGGAGGAAACTCTCTTCATCATCTCCTCCAAGACCTTCGGCACCCTGGAGACCCTGACCAACGCCCGCTCGGCACGCGATTGGCTGGTGGGTGCGCTCGGCAGCGACGAGGCGGTCGCACGGCACTTCGTCGCGGTCTCGACCAATGCCCAGCGCGTAGCGGATTTCGGCATCGACACGGACAACATGTTCGAGTTCTGGGACTGGGTCGGCGGTCGCTATTCGATGGACTCCGCCATCGGCCTGTCCACCATGATCGCGATCGGGCCCGAACACTTCCACGACATGCTCGCGGGTTTCCACGCCATGGACGAACACTTCCGCACGGCTCCACTCGAGGCGAACCTCCCCGTGCTCATGGGGCTCCTCGCCGTTTGGTACGTGGAATTCTTCGGGGTCCAGAGCATCGGCGTCATGCCTTACGAACAGTATCTGAAACGGTTTCCGGCCTACCTACAGCAGCTCACCATGGAGTCGAACGGCAAACACGTGACCGTGGACGGCCACGTGGTCGACTACGACACCGGACCCGTCTACTGGGGAGAGCCGGGTACCAACGGCCAGCACAGCTTCTACCAGCTCATCCACCAGGGAACCCGGCTGATTCCCATCGATCTGATCGGCTTCGGCAAGAGCCTCAACCCACTGAGCGACCACCACGACATTCTGTCGTCGAACGTCTTCGCTCAGGCTCAAGCGCTCGCCTTCGGCAAGACCGAGCAAAAAGTACGGGACGACGGCACCCCGCCCGACGTCGCGCCGCATCGGCTGATGGAGGGCAACCGCCCCACCAACGTACTGCTCGGCGAAATCCTGACACCCCGTCTGCTCGGGGCGCTCGTCGCGCTGTACGAGCACAGCGTGTTCACCCAGGGGGGAGTCTGGGACATCGACTCCTTCGACCAGTGGGGTGTGGAACTCGGCAAGGCACTCGCCGTGCAGATCACCCCCGAACTCACCTCCGCCGCTGAGCCGGAACTCGACCACGACTCGTCGACCAATGCGCTCATCCGCCGTTACCGCGCCCTGAAACACCAAGGGCACTCCTAGGAGCCCCGCGAGATGTTGCACCTACAGCCACGACCGATAAACAGTCAGGCGAACTACCGTCTTCTCGGTCTGTGCGAGGCGCGTCACCCCCGTAGTGAGCCATCAAGCGGGATCAATTGACAACACCTGCTAGAGGAGAGCAGCCATGGCCACTGACACCCCGATGCAGCTCGGCATGATCGGGCTCGGCCGGATGGGCGCGAACCTCGTGCGCCGGCTGATGCGCGACGGCCACCACTGTGTGGTCTACGACGTCAACGAAAGCGCCGTCAGGGTGCTGGAGGGCGAGGGCGCAGTCGCCGCCCGCTCGCTCGGCGACCTGGTGGCGAAGCTGGAGCGGCCGCGGGCCGCCTGGCTCATGCTGCCCGCCGCCGTCGTACAGCCCACCCTCGACCAGCTTACCGAGCTCCTCGACCCGGACGACGCCATCATCGACGGTGGCAACTCCTACTACCGCGACGACATCACCCGCGCCGCTCAGCTCGCCCCGCACCGCATCCACTACCTGGACTGCGGAACCTCCGGCGGAATCTGGGGACTTGAGCGCGGCTACTGCCTGATGATCGGCGGTGAGGACGGGCCCGTCGCCCGGCTCGACCCTATCTTCCGCACCATCGCGCCGGGCACCGGCTCCGCCGAGCCGACCCCGAGCAGACACACCGACGGAACGGCGCCGGAGGGCTATCTCCACTGCGGTCCGAGCGGCGCCGGACACTTCGTGAAGATGGTTCACAACGGGGTCGAGTACGGAATGATGGCCTCGATCGCCGAA